>CAMBSX010000050.1 GCA_945870655.1 Chthoniobacter flavus
GCCACGCCTTCGCCCACCATGTAGCGGGTGAAGCGGCGGATGACGATATTCTCACCCAGCTCGGAAATCTTTGATTTCACCAAATCAGCAATGGTCACGTCGGGGTTCTTGATGAAAGGCTGCTCCATGAGACACACCGTGCCGTAAAACTTCTCCACTTTGCCTTCGACAATTTTGTCCACGATATTGGCCGGCTTGCCCTCGACTTGCTGACGAAAGATGGCCTTCTCGCGCTCGATTTCGGACAGGTCGACCTGATCGCGGGAGACGCAGGTCGGATTGGCCGCGGCGATGTGAAGGGTGATGTCTTTGACCAACTCGCGAAAGTTCTCATTCTTGGCCACAAAGTCGGTCTCGCAATTGACCTCGACCAGGACTCCGACTTTGCCCTGCAGGTGGATGTAGGAGGCCACGATCCCCTCCTTGGCGCTGCGCGAGGCCTTCTTTCCGGCGGAAGCAATGCCTTTGGCCCGGAGGAGGTCCTCGGCTTTGGCCAGGTCTCCGCCCGCTTCCGTCAGCGCGCGTTTGCAATCCATCATGCCCGCGTTAGTTTTCTCGCGGAGTTCACGGACCAGTTGGGGTGAGATATCGGACATAGGAAAATTTACCGTTTTCAGTGTTCAGTTTTCAGCCAATCCCAAGCAGAGCAACCGGCGCGTTTACTCCGCGACTCCGGCCAGAGCGGTGTCCGTTTTTTTCTCACGGATACCGGACGCTCCCTTGATCGCCTCGACTAGCTTGGTCAGGACAACGCGGATGGACCGGATGGCATCGTCGTTGCCGGCAATCGGATAATCGATCAGCTCGGGGTCGCAATTGGTGTCCACGATGGCCACCACCGGGATGCCGAGACGGTTCGCTTCACGCACCGCAATGTCCTCGCGGGTCGTGTCGATGACAACCACGGCACTCGGAAGTTTGTCCATCTCGCGCAAGCCGGCCAAGTTCTTCATCAGGCGGGCCAGCTCGCGGCGCAGGGACGCCTGCTCTTTCTTGCCGATTTTGGACAAGCCGGGGCCTTTCAGCTTCTTCTCGATCTCCTGAAGACGGGCCACGCTTTTGCGAATGGTCGAAAGGTTGGTCAGGGTGCCGCCAAGCCAGCGGTTCTGCACGTAAAATTGCCCGCAGGATTCGGCCGCCTCCTTGATCGCTTCCTGCGCCTGCTTTTTGCAGCCGACGAAGAGGACCTTGCCACCGCCGGAGACAATACTGGCGAGGAACTTGGACGCGCGGTCGAGTTGCTCGACAGTCTGACTGACGTCGATGATGTAGATGTCGTTTTTCTCTTCCAGGATGAATTCCCGCATTTTCGGGTTCCAACGCTTGGTCTGGTGTCCGTAGTGGACGCCGGATTCGAGGAGTTCGTTGATCAGTTCAATGGATGCCATGGTCGTGTTTTTGGTTTATCCGGCTTCTTTTTCGCTTTCGGCCGCAGCGGCGAGCTCCTCGCCGAGGTCAACCTGCACGACTTCGATGTCGCGAGCGCCTTGGAAGCCTGTGCCCGCCGGGACGAGGTGGCCCATGATGACGTTTTCTTTGAAACCGCGCAGCATGTCGACTTTGCCCAGAGTGGCGGCGTCGGTTAGGACGCGTGTGGTGTCCTGGAAGGACGCCGCGGAGATGAAGCTTTCCGTGCTCAAGGAAGCGCGAGTGATGCCGAGAAGCACCGGTTCGCCTTCGGCCGATTTTCCGCCGAGCTTGGTGATGCGCTCGTTTTCCTTGTCGAATTCGGTGCGCTCGACTTTGTCGTCCCAAAGCAGGGTGGTGTCACCGGGATCGGTGATCTTCACCTTGCGCAGCATCTGGCGAATGATAATTTCAATGTGCTTGTCGTTGATCTCAACGCCTTGCAAACGGTAGACCTCCTGCACTTCGTTGAGCAAATGCTCCTGCAGGGCGGCGGGGCCGCAGACCGCCAGGATTTCGTGCGGGAGGACAGGACCTTCGGTCAGCTGGCTGCCCTTCTTCACCCGGTCACCGTCGGCCACGATGATGTGCTTGTTCATCGGGATAAGGTGCTCTTCTTCCTCCTTGGCCTCGGGGTCGAGGACGAGAAGACGGCGCTTGCCGCGGGCCGTACCTTCGATTTTGACAATACCGTCGATTTTGGCGATCTCGGCCGAATCTTTGGGCTTGCGGGCTTCGAACAACTCGGCGACCCGGGGCAAACCGCCGGTGATATCTTTTGTCTTGGCCACCTTGCGGGGCGTCTTGGCCAGAAGTTGTCCGGCCTCGACCTTGCGGTTGTCTGCCACCACGACGTGGGCGCCAGCCGGGATCGAGTAGCTGGCCACGATTTTTTTCTCATCGTCGACCACCACGATCTGCGGATGCAGATCTTCCTTGTGCTCGATGACCACGAGACCGGTGATGCCGGTGGCCTCGTCGACTTCGCGTTTGACACTCAGGCCAGGGATCATGTCGCGGAATTCCACCGTGCCGGGCTTTTCGGTCAGGATCGGGAGATTATAGGGATCCCACTGGACGAAGACCTCGCCTTTTTTCACCGTGCCGCCGTCGTTCACCGAGACGACCGAACCGATGACAATGCTGTGCCGCTCGAGTTCGCGGCCGTCCTTGTCGTTGTAGATGCCGATGAAACCGTTTTTGTTCAGCACGATGTTGTTGCCGTCCGTCGAAGTCACTGTGCGGAGCTCGACATAACGGATAGTTCCGTCGTGCTTGGCCTTGATAATCGGCTGCTTGAAGGTCTGGCTGGCCGTTCCGCCAATGTGGAACGTACGCATGGTCAGCTGGGTACCCGGTTCGCCGATGGACTGCGCGGCGATGATGCCGACCGCCTCGCCGATCTGAACCAGTTTGCCATTGGCCAGATTACGGCCGTAGCACTTGGCGCAACAGCCGCGCTTGGATTCGCAAGTCAAGACCGAGCGGATGCGAAGTTGCTCCACGCCCATGTGCTCGAGAGCCGCGGCCGTCTCTTCGTCGACAATGTGGCCGGACTTGATGACCACCTTGTTGGTGACCGGATCTTTGATTGTTTCGCAGCTGGTGCGACCGATGATGCGAGTCTTGAGGTCGACGACTTCCTCGTCACCTTCGTAAATCGGCTGGACGACGATGCCTTTGACCGTGCCGCAATCTTCCTCTGTGATGATAACGTCCTGTGCGGCGTCGACCAGTTTGCGGGTCAGGTAGCCGGAATCAGCTGTCTTCAGGGCGGTGTCGGCCAGGCCCTTGCGGGCACCGTGGGTTGAGATGAAATATTCAAGGACGGTGAGCCCCTCGCGGAAGTTGGAGGTGATCGGGCGCTCGATGATCTCGCCGGATGGCTTGGCCATGAGGCCGCGCATGCCGGCAAGCTGTTTGACCTGCTGGCGGTTGCCCCGCGCGCCGGAGTCGACCATGAGGAAGACCGGGTTCATTTCCTTGCGACCCTCGTTGTGGTCGAGGGTGCGGAACATGACGTTGGAAATCTCCTCGCCCGCGTGGGTCCAGATGTCGATGATTTTATTGTAGCGCTCACCGTCGGTGATGATCCCCTTGCGGTACTGCTTCTCGACTTCGTCGATCTGCTTGTGGGCCCGGTCGATTTCGACCTGCTTTTCTTTCGGGATGATCATGTCGACGATGCCGATGGAAATACCGGCACGGGTCGCCTCCTTGAAACCGAGGTCCTTGAGACGGTCGAGGGTTTCCACCGCAACTTTTTGGCCTCCGACCTGGTAGGTGTTCCAAATGATTTCGCTCAGCTGCTTCTTGCCGGCTGGCTTGTTGATGAAACCCAGGCCTTCGGGCCAGATTTCATTGAAACGGACACGGCCCGCCGTGGTTTCAATCACCTTTTTCGAAGGATCACCATAGACGGTCTGCTTCCCGAAGTCGGGATTCTTGTAAAGGATGCGCGTGTGGGTCTTGATCGCATCCTCCGAGATGGCCAACTCGACCCCGCTGGCATCGGCGAAAAGCGGCAGACGCTCGTCGCGGTTCTTCGCGGTGATGCGGGGATTTTGCGTGAGGTAGTAGCAGCCGAGGGTGATGTCCTGCGACGGCGTGGTGATCGGCTTGCCGCTCGACGGCGAGAAGATGTTGTTGGTCGCCAGCATGAGCATGCGGGCTTCGAGCTGAGCCTCGGCCGACAGCGGGACGTGCACCGCCATCTGGTCGCCATCAAAGTCGGCATTGTAGGCCGTGCAGACCAACGGGTGGATACGGATGGCTTCGCCTTCGATCAACTGCGGCTCGAAAGCCTGGATAGAAAGACGGTGGAGGGTCGGCGCCCGGTTGAGCAAGACGGGGTGTCCTTTGGTCACCTCTTCAAGGATGTCCCAGACGACGGGTTCCTGACGCTCGATGATCTTCTTGGCGCTGCGCACGGTGTGCACATAACCAAGCTCTTTGAGGCGGCGGATGATGAAAGGCTCGAAAAGGACGAGGGCCATTTTCTTGGGCAGACCGCACTGGTTGAGCTTGAGCTCGGGTCCGATGACAATAACCGAACGACCGGAGTAGTCGACGCGCTTGCCGAGCAGGTTCTGGCGGAAGCGGCCCTGTTTGCCTTTGAGCATGTCGCTGAGCGATTTGAGCGGGCGGTTGCTCGCGCCAGTCACCGCACGGCCGTGACGTCCGTTATCGAAGAGGGCGTCCACCGCTTCCTGCAACATGCGCTTTTCGTTGCGGATGATGACCTCGGGGGTCTTGAGCTGCAGGAGGTTTTTCAACCGGTTGTTGCGGTTGATCACGCGGCGGTAGAGGTCGTTGAGGTCGGACGTGGCAAAACGCCCGCCTTCGAGCGGAACAAGCGGACGGAGATCCGGCGGGATGACCGGCAGCACGTTGAGGATCATCCAATCCGGGCGGGTGCGCGAGTGAAGGAAGCCCTGGGCAAGCTTGAGGCGTTTGGCCAGCTTGGTCTTGGTCGTCTTGCTCTTGGTTTTTTCCATCTGCTCCTGAAGGTCTTTGACCAGCGCCCCGAGATCGATGCGCTCGAGCAGTTTTTGCAGGGCTTCGGCGCCCATGCCGGCGGTGAAGTCCTCCCCGTATTGCTCCTCCGCCTCACGGAACTCGGCCTCGCTGAGGAGTTGTCCGGCCTCGAGGCTGGTGTTGCCCGGGTCGATCACGAGGTAATCCTCGTAATAAATGACGCGCTCGAGTTGCTTGCCAGTGAGGTCAAGCATGAGACCAAGGCGGGAAGGGGTGCATTTGTAGAACCAGATGTGCGAAACGGGCACGGCCAGTTCGATGTGGCCCATGCGCTCGCGGCGCACGCGGGCCAGGGTCACCTCAACGCCGCAACGGTCGCAGACCACACCCTTGTGCTTGATACGCTTGTATTTTCCGCAGGTGCACTCCCAGTCGCGGGTCGGACCGAAGATGCGCTCGCAGAAAAGACCGCCCTTCTCGGGCTTGAAGGTGCGGTAGTTGATCGTCTCCGGATTTTTCACCTCGCCGTGGCTCCAGGAACGGATGGACTCGGGAGCCGCCACCGTGATGGAGACTTGGTCGAAGGCCGGGGCGGTTTCGCCGGACAGGTCGCGTAGCATTTGGTCGCTCATGATTATTCTTGGATCCTTTGGTGGGGTCAGGCCACGAGGTCGGCCGGAACATGTCCGGGCCGGCCGGCTTTGACGTCGAGGCCGAGGCTTTTCATTTCTTTGATCAGAACGTTGAAGGACTCCGGTGTGCCGGCCTCCAACGAGTTGTCGCCCTTGACGATTGATTCGTAAATGCGCGTGCGGCCCTGCACGTCGTCGGATTTGACGGTGAGCAGTTCCTGCAGCGTGTAAGCGGCGCCGTAAGCCTGGAGAGCCCACACTTCCATTTCGCCGAAGCGCTGGCCGCCGTATTGCGCCTTGCCGCCCAACGGTTGTTGGGTGACCAGGGAGTATGGTCCGACGGCGCGGGCGTGGATCTTGTCCGCGACCAAGTGACCCAGCTTCATCATGTAGATGTAGCCGACCACGACTTCCTGCTCGAAACGATCGCCAGTGCGCCCGTCGTGGACCACTGCTTTGCCGTTAGGCTGCACCCAAGTGAAGCCGTCGACTTTGCTCGCCTGCTTCATGTAATCGAAGATTTTTTCCTCGTTGATGCCGTCGAAGACCGGAGTGGCCACCTTGAATCCCAGCGCTTTGGCCGCAATGCCGAGGTGGGTCTCGAGCACCTGTCCGACGTTCATGCGGCTCGGCACGCCGAGCGGGTTGAGGACGATGTCAACCGGCGTGCCGTCGGCGAGAAAAGGCATGTCCTCCTCCGGCACGATTTTGGCCACCACGCCCTTGTTGCCGTGGCGCCCGGCCATTTTGTCGCCCACGCTGAGCTTGCGCTTGCTCGCGATGTACACTTTGACCTGTTTGACGATACCGGGATCGACTTCGTCGCCGCTTTCCACGCGCATCATGTTCTCCTCGCGCTCGTGCTGGAGGTCGTCGAAGCGGTGGCGGTACTGACCGATGATCTCGAGGATCTTGTTGCGGATCGGGCTCGGATCGATCTCGACCTGGTTGTAGACGCCCGCCAATTTGCGGAGGAGCGTTTTGGTGATCTTGCGGTTGGCCGGAATGATGATTTCACCGCTCTCGCCGTTGACCACGTCAAGCGGGATCTTCTCGCCGAGCAGGACGTTGGAGAGCGCTTCGGTCAGCTGCTCGTGAAGCTCCTCGCTGCGCTTTTTGTAATCCTCGTCGAGCTGCTTGGCATGCTTCTTGGCCTCGACCGGCGAGAGCTTCGATTTGGTCAGCTCCTTTTTGGAGGAGACTTTGACGTCCATGACAATGCCGTAAGTGCCGGAAGGCACGGTCAGCGAGGTGTCTTTCACATCGGCCGCCTTCTCGCCGAAGATGGCGCGGAGAAGCCGTTCCTCGGGAGCGAGTTCGGTTTCGCTTTTCGGGGTGATTTTGCCGACCAGAATGTCGCCCGGTTTGACTTCCGCGCCGATCCGGACCACGCCGTCGGGTCCGAGATTGCGCAGGGCTTCTTCGCCGACGTTCGGGATGTCACGGGTGATTTCCTCCGGACCGAGCTTGGTGTCGCGGGCCCCGATTTCGAATTCATCGATGTGGATCGAGGTGTAAATGTCCTCCTTGACCACGCGCTCGCTGATCATGATGGCGTCTTCGAAATTGTAACCGCTCCAAGGCATGAATGCGACGAGCACGTTCCGTCCGAGGGCGAGTTCGCCTTTCTCGGTGCACGGGCCGTCGGCAATGACCTCGTTCTTTTTCACCGCCTGGCCTTTTTCCACGATCGGATGCTGGTTGATGCACGTGCTGCTGTTCGAGCGCATGAATTTGCGCAATTCGTAGACGTAAACGTCGTTCTCGGGATCGTGTTTGATCTTGCGCTTGCCCTCGGGAAGACGGCCGTCCTTGGTCACAATGATCTGATCGGCTGTGACCGAGGCCACTTTCCCTGACTCTTCAGCCACGACAACCGCTTTGGAATCGCGGGCCACGCGGCCTTCCAGACCGGTGCCGACGAGCGGGGAATCGGAGCGGAGAAGCGGAACACCCTGGCGCTGCATGTTCGAGCCCATGAGGGCGCGGTTGGCGTCATCGTGCTCGAGGAAAGGGATGAGACCGGCTGCCACGGAGACGAGCTGCTTCGGCGAGACGTCCATGTAGTGGACCTTGCCCGGTTCGACTTCGAGGAAGTCGCCGCGGTAGCGAACAGAAACCTTGTCCCCGACCAATTTGCCTTGTCCGTCGACCACCGAGTTGGCCTGGGCCACGAGGAAGTTCTCTTCTTTGTCCGCCGGCAGGTATTCGATGGAATCGCTGACGCGGCCATTGGTCACCTTGCGGTAGGGTGTTTCGATGAAGCCGAAATCGTTGATCCGGGCAAAGGTGCTGAGCGAGCTGATCAAACCGATGTTCGGACCTTCCGGCGTCTCGATCGGACAGATGCGACCATAGTGCGAGGGATGCACGTCGCGGACTTCGAACCCGGCGCGGTCGCGGCTGAGACCGCCGGGCCCGAGGGCGGAAAGGCGGCGTTTGTGGGTCAGCTCAGACAGCGGGTTGGTCTGATCCATGAACTGGCTCAGCTGGGAACGTCCGAAGAAGTCACGGACCACGCCGCTGAGGGCCTTGGGATTGATCAGCTTGGAGGGCGTGATGTGTTCAAGGGCGGAATCGAACAAGGTCATGCGCTCTTTGACCACGCGTTCCGTGCGGGCCAGACCGGTGCGGCACTGGTTGGCCAGAAGCTCGCCCACCGTGCGGACCCGGCGGCTGCCGAGGTGGTCGATGTCGTCGACCAGGCCCTCTTCGCGCTTGAGTTCGAGCAAGTGCCGGACCGCAGCGACGAAATCCTCGCGGGTCATGACACGGTTTTCGTCCGAGATGGTAAGATTGAGCTTGAGATTGATTTTATGACGCCCGACACGGCCGAGGTCGTATTTTTTCGGGTCGAAGAACATGCGCTTGAGCATGCTCTTGGCATTCGCCACGGTCGGCGGGTCACCGGGACGCAGCTTGCGGTAAATGTCCTTGAGGGCCTCTTCCTCGTTGTGCGCGGGGTCCTTGCGGAGCGATTTGATGATCGTCTCGTCGGCTGACACGTCGACCACGCTCACCTTGGCGATACCGGCGGCGAGGAGGCGGGCAATGGTCGCTTTGTTCAGCGGTTCGAATGCATTGGCCAGAACGATCTCGCCGTCCTTGATATCCTCGACCAGCACCTTGCTGGCCAATTCATCTTCGTCGAGGCGGCCGCTGAGCTTGAGATCCTGCGGCGTGTAGAAAAGGCCCACGATGTCCTTGTCGGAGGGATAACCCATGGCGCGCAAAAAGGTGGTGGCCAAAAATTTGCGCCGGCGCTTGCGGCGGTCCATGTAAACGTAAAGCAGATCGTTCGTGTCGAACTGCACCTCCACCCACGAGCCACGGTCGGGAATGATGCGGAAACTGTAGAGGATTTTGCCGTTGGCATGCACGGTCGACTCGAAACAGATGCCGGGCGAACGGTGCAACTGGCTGACGATGACCCGCTCGGCGCCGTTGATGACAAACGTCCCCTGCGGGGTCATGAGCGGGAGTTCGCCCATGTAAACTTTTTCTTCCTTGGTCCCCTTCTCGTCCTTGAAGCGGAACGTCACATGCAGCGGCGCGCTGAAAGTCTCACCTTCACGCTGGGCCTCGAGCGAGCTGAGCTTCGGCGTACCGATGTCGTAGCCCGTGTATTCGAGCACCATCTTCTCGTCGTAACTCGGGATGGGGAAGACTTCGCGAAAGACGGCCTCGAGGCCGGTATTCTTGCGCTTGGACGGCGAGACGCCCTCCTGCAAAAATTCCTTGTAGGAATCGACCTGCAGTTCAATGAGGTTGGGCGCTTCCGTGGTTTCCTTGAGTTTGCCGAAGTAGAGACGATCAGACATGAATGCGAATGGTGGTTGTTGCGCGGAGCGGTGGTCTATTTCCCGGTGGCGACGAAAAAGCCGGAAAGACAAAACATCCCCACCCCAGCCGCTCGGGCGCGCAGGCGCCGCGATGACTCAGAGTAGGGTGTCAAGCTTTGGACAATGGTTCGACGAGATTCCCGGGACAGACTCTGCACTATGAGTGGCTCCCGGGCGGGGGTCAAGGGAAAAAATCCCTTTTTTTCCCGCCCGGGGAGCAGATTTACTTGATTTCGACTTTGGCGCCAGCCGCCTCGACCTTTTTCTTGATCTCTTCGGCTTCTTCCTTGGTCACACCCTCTTTGAGGGGCTTCGGAGCGCCTTCGACCAGAGCCTTGGCGTCGGCCAGGCCCAATCCGGGCACGGCGGCGCGGACTTCTTTGATCACGGCGATTTTGTTCCCGCCAGTCTCGGCGAGGATGACGTCGAAGGAGGTTTTCTCCTCCGCGGGGGCAGCGGCACCGCCAGCGGCGGGCGCGGCGACAGCGGCCACCGGGGCGGCGGCACTGACTCCCCATTTCTCCTCGAGGGCTTTGACGAGTTCGGACACTTCGAGAACGGTCATCCCGCTCAGTTGGTCCACGATGGTTTCAATATTGGCCATACTATCTTTCTAGCGGCCGCCTCGGCATTGCCTCCGCGGCCTGCTTCCTTGGTTGTGGTATTGTCGCGCGCCGGAGCCCCGGCGAATTTAAGTCGGACCGCCGCCCGACCGACAAGGAACCGTTTCTGTTTGGTTTCTTCCGCACGGCCGCGAAGCGCCCGCACGGAAAATTTTTCAGGCCGCCCCTCCCCCGGCGTCGACTTTGGCCTTGAGTACCCGCGCGAGGCTCGCCCCGGGCTCGTTGAGGGTGCGCACCAGTTGGCTGGCCGGCATGTTGAGCAGACCGAGCAACTGGGACTGCAGAACCGGGAGCGGCGGCAGGTCGGCCATGGCTTGAACCTGTTCAGCCGTGAGCAAGGCGTTGTCGAGGAACCCGACCTTGACCGACAACTTCTTGAATTCCGCGGCGAACACTTTGATCACTTTCGCCGTGGCGCAAATGTCCTGCTCGCCGGTGACAATGGCTGTTTGGCCCGCGAGGGCATCAGACATGTCGGGCAGACCAAGTTCGGTCGCGGCAATGCGCAGCATGGTGTTTTTCACCACATGGCATTCGGCGCCAACCGCATCGAGGCGGGTGCGGAGCACGGCGAACTGGTCGACCTTGAGCCCGGTGTAATCGGCAACCAGAAGGAACGGCGAAGCGTCCAGCTGGTCCTTGAGATCTTTGACGATATTGGCTTTTTCGGGGCGCATGGCGGTCAATTCTTGCTGAGGTTGGAGAGATCGAGCGCGATGCCCGGGGTCACAGTGGCCGCGAGGGTCACGCTTTGGATGAAAACGCCCTTGGCCGTGGGCGGACGGGACTTGGCCACGGCGTCGAGCACCACACCGGCGTTTTGCACCAGGGCGTCCTCGCTGAAGGAAAACTTGCCGACCGGAACGGCAATATTGCCATTCTTGTCGAGTTTGAATTCGACACGTCCAGCCTTCACCTCGCCCACCGCCTGAGCGGTGTCGTCGGTCACGGTGCCGGTCTTGGGATTCGGCATGAGGCCGCGGGGTCCGAGCACTTTGCCCAGCTTGCGGACCTCCGCCATGGCCGCCGGGGTGGAAATGGCCACGTCGAAATCGGAAAACCCTTCGATGCACTTTTTGATCATGTCCTCGTAGCCGACAAACTCGGCCCCGGCCGCCCTGGCCGCTTCGGCCGCCGCACCGGAGGCGAAGACGAGAACGCGCACGGATTTGCCGCTGCCGTGCGGAAGCGGAGTCGTGCCGCGGACCATTTGGTCCGACTGTTTGGGGTCCACTCCCAAGTGCATCGAGAGGGTGACCGTCATGTCATACTTGGCCGGCGGCATGCCCTTGAGCACTTTGACTGCTTCGGCCAGCGGATACTTCCGCGCGGAATCGACGGCCTTTTTAGCCGCCTCGTAACGTTTGCTTCTGTTTTTTGCCATGGTGTTTTGCAGTGCGAGCGTCCGCCGTGGCGGACTCCTGCGGTTGTGTGGCCCGCTTGCGCGGGTCGCGGGTTGGAAATTCTCAGGCCTCCACTTCGACGCCCATCTGGCGGGCGGTGCCGGCGATGATTTTCATCGCAGCCTCGTCGTCGCGGGCATTCAGGTCGTTCCTCTTGATTTTGACGATCTCAAGCAGTTGCTTTTTGGTCAGTTTGCCGACCTTGGTTTTGTTCGGTTCCTTGGATCCGGCGGCAATCCCCGCCACCTTTTTGATCAGGACAGAAGCCGGGGGCGACTTGGTGATGAAGGTGAAGGACTTGTCTTTGTACACGGTGATGACCACCGGAAGGATGTCGCCGGCCTGCTTTTGCGTGGCGGCATTGAACTCCTTGCAGAAGGCCATGATGTTGACGCCCTTTTGACCGAGCGCCGGGCCGACCGGCGGCGCGGGGTTAGCTTGCCCGGCCGGGATCTGCAGTTTGATCGTTCCAACAATTTCTTTAGCCATAAAATTCTATTCCTCGCGGTCCACTTGCCAGTATTCGAGTTCGACCGGCGTTTCCCGTCCGAAAATCGTGACTGAAACACGCAGCTTGCCTCTGTCCGGGTCCACCTCCTCGACCACTCCCGTCTGGCTTTGGAAGGGACCGTCGGCCACTTTGACTTTCTCGCCCACTTGGAAGGAAACCTTGGGCTTCACCGTGTCGACGCGTTCCTGGATCTGGGCGAGCATGCTTTCCACTTCGCGCGGACGCATCGGCGTCGGGCGGTCCTTCGTCCCGGCGAAACCGATCACCCCGGGCGTGTCTTTGACGAAATACCACGTGCGGTCCATCAGCCCGCCCTCCTCGGTGAGGAGGTGCATATTGGCGATGATGTAGCCCGGGAAAAATTTGCGGGTGGTCTCGCTTTTCTTGCCCTGCTTGATCTCCTGCACGCGCTCGGTCGGGATGAGCACATTGAAGACCAGGTCGCCCATCTCCTCGGTTTTGAGCCGTTTCATGATGCTGTCGTAGACTTTCTTCTCCTGACCGGAGAGGACTTGCACGACAAACCACTGGTCACGCGGAGCGGGGATGCGAAGGGCGGTGATGGACATGAAATATTTCCTTACGGGCGGGTCAACCACCCGACGGTGTTGACCAGCATGAGATCGAAGAAGGCGATGTAACCGCCCAAAATGACCATCGCCACGATGACCACCACGGTCGAATCAGCCAGCTCCTTGTAGCGGCGGAATCCTTTCTCTTTCGGATCCCACGGCCAGGTGGCCTTGGCCAGTTCGGTACGAACTTCGGCGATGAATGTTTTGAGTTTGCGGAACATGCGCGGGGAGCACGGTGCCGGAAGTCAAACGGAGAGCAGGCCAGGAGGGACTCGAACCCCCAACCGACGGTTTTGGAGACCGCTACTCTACCAATTGAGCTACTGGCCTGTGCGTATCCTCCGAAGGTTAATCCAGAATTTCGGCAACGCGACCGGCGCCGACCGTACGGCCGCCTTCGCGGATGGCGAAACGGATGGTTTTTTCCATGGCAATCGGGGTGATCAGCTCGACTTCCATCGAGATGTTGTCCCCGGGCATGACCATTTCCACTCCGTCCGGCAGCTTCACCGTTCCGGTCACGTCGGTCGTGCGGAAGTAGAATTGCGGACGGTAGTTCGAGAAGAACGGGGTGTGACGGCCGCCCTCGTCCTTGCTCAGGATGTAGACCTCAGCTTTGAACTTTTTGTGCGGACTGATCGAGCCGGGCTTGGCCAAGACCTGGCCGCGCTCGACGTCCTCCTTTTTGATGCCGCGGAGCAGCGCGCCGATGTTGTCGCCAGCCATGGCATCGTCCAGCAACTTACGGAACATTTCGATGTCGGTGACCGTTGTCTTGGCCGTGGGCTTGATGCCGACGATTTCGACTTCTTCCATTTTCTTGAGCTTGCCGCGCTCGACCCGGCCGGTGCAGACCGTGCCGCGGCCTTCAATGTTGAACACGTCCTCGATGGGCATGAGGAAGGGAAGATCCAGCGGACGCTGGGGCTCGGGGATGTAATTGTCGACGGCTTCGATCAGCGCGTTGATCGCTTTCTCGCCTTCCGCGTCGCCATTGAGGGCTTTGAGCGCGGAACCGCGGACGATCGGAATGTCGTCGCCGGGGAATTCGTATTTGCTGAGCAGGTCGCGGATTTCCATCTCGACCAAGTCGAGAAGTTCCGGATCGTCAACCATGTCGCACTTGTTCATGAACACGACGATGGAGGGCACGCCGACCTGTCGGGCGAGCAGAATGTGCTCACGGGTCTGGGGCATCGGGCCGTCCGCCGCGCTGACCACGAGGATGGCGCCGTCCATCTGGGCCGCGCCGGTAATCATGTTTTTGATGTAGTCGGCGTGGCCGGGGCAATCGACGTGCGCGTAGTGGCGCTTGTCGCTCTCGTATTCCACGTGCGCGGTGTTGATCGTGATGCCGCGCTCCTTCTCTTCGGGGGCTGCGTCGATGTCCGCGTAGCCGCGGGCCTGCGCCTTGCCGCCCTTGGCGAGCACGGTGGTGATCGCCGCGGTGAGGGTGGTTTTGCCGTGGTCCACGTGACCGATCGTACCGATGTTCACGTGGGGTTTATCGCGTTTGAACGTATCCTTAGCCATAGTGCTTGGTGTGTTTGGTTGGTTTGAATGTTGCGAATTTTGCGCCGCGCAGGCTGGAGCCCATGACCGGGATTGAACCGGTGACCTCGTCCTTACCAAGGACGTGCTCTACCAACTGAGCTACATGGGCAAACTCCG
>CAMBSX010000051.1 GCA_945870655.1 Chthoniobacter flavus
GAGGTCAAGGTGCTGCTGGTGTAAGGCACACGCTGTCCGGAGCTGATCACCGCCTTCTTGTTGTTCGTGGTGTAAACGACCGGGCGGGAGATGATCTTGAACTTGCCGGTCGTCTCGAGGGCCCGCACGTAGTAATCAAGCGAGTTGGCAATGGTTCCGTAAAGGGTCAGGCCGGTAAAGGCGCCAGCGGCCAGCGAGGCGGGGGTAATGAGGTCCGGCGCGGTGAAGACGTTGGTGCCGGGAAGCGCATTGAGTAGCGCACCGCCCACGCTATTGCCGTCCTTGCTCTGGTTGCGCAGGAAATAGTTGAAGCCAAATTCCATCTCGTCGCTCAAGCTGAGTTCCCCGATGACGGCCGCGATGTAAACCTGGCGCGGCCGCACATCGAGCATGTTGAGAAGCTGGGCGACTTTCTGGCGGCTGTCCGGTGGCCCGATGGCAATGATCGAATTGGCACTTTTGTCCGCGATGAGTTTGGTGTTGCCGACGATGACCGATTCGGGGGCCACATCGGCGTTCGGTTCTTTGATCCGGTCGGGCCGACTGGTGCCGCCACCCGCACCGGCCCCCGACTCGGAGGAACCCATGCCTTGTCCAAAGGTGGAACCGCTCTCGACCATGGCGCCATCTGCACCCGCGCGCGGCGTCCCACCGCCGGTTGCACCTTCCTCGCCTTCCGAAAGCAGGTCCTGCAAGACCGGGAGCACATCGCCGGAGGCGACAAACTGCAGCGGACGCTCAAGCACACTGTCGAGCGGCACGGGCGCATCGAGTTGCTCGATGAGTTGCCGGATGTAGGGGAAATTGATCGGGCGCGTAACGACAAGAATGCGGTTGGTGCGCGGATCGGCAACGATTTGTGTTTCGCCGATGACAAGATTGGATTCGAACTGACCGGCACCCGCACCGCCGAGGGAAGCTTGGATAACTTGTCCCTGCGCGTCGACCTGCGGGGCGCCGCCGGGTTGACCGGGGGTTCCAGCACCCTCTTTACGCTCCTCAAGCAAGGTTTGCAGAAGTTCGACCACCTTCTCGGCGTCGGCCCGTTTGAGGTCGACAAATTCGGTCATGACCTGCGCAGGCGGCACATCGACCATGGCCTGAAGAGCGATAAGCTGCTGGATGATCGGGACGTTTTCCGTGATGAGCACGGCTTGCACATTGGGTACCGGAGTAAAGGAGGTGTAGGCCTTGGGCGGACTGACAAAGGTCTGGAAAAGTTGCGCGGCCTCCTGGGGCGCGAGGTAGCTAAGTTTCATGAAGTAGCTGACCACCTGATCGTTGGCCGGCAGCATGTAGGGCGTGGAGAAGATGGGAATGCCCTCGGCGCGGGGAAATTTCGAGGGGCCGAGAATTTTCACCGTCTTGTCATCGACTGGGACAAACGAATAGCCGTTGAGCAAGAGCGAGGCCTCGATCAGGCGGATGGCCTCGCTGCGCGGAACCTCTCCGGGCACGACAATGGTCAGCGGCTGCCCTTGGGCGAGCATGGAGTCGCGCACAAGACGTTTATCGGTCAGCACCTCGTAAAGACTGAGAATCTCGTTGACCGAGGTGTTGGGAAAGGTGAGTCGCACGGTCGGTTCGGGTTGGGGCGGACGCGGGATGGAGGCGGGAGGAGCTACCGGGGGGGGCAACCCCGGATCGACCGCGACAGGGGGCAGCGGGGCAGCTGATGGGAGTTCGGGCACCGCGGCCGGATCCGGTCGGACGGAGGCGGGATCCATGTTCTCGGGCGGAGCAACGGGCGGCGAAGGAGCAGCATCCTGGGCAAAGGCAGGGAATGGGGCCAAAAAGACCACGACCAGCCAGGCAGACGCGAGAATCGGGGGACAGATGCGACCCATGGCCGGAATTAAAGCATGGTTAGCAAGTTTCTCAAGGCGCGGAGGGAATGAGCGCCCGCCGCCGGATAACCCGAGGGGGCGGCATTTGCCCTTGGCCGCTTTGCACCTGCCCGTTCGTTGGGGTGCCCGACCCGGGCACCGGAGGAACAAATCCGGGGGCTTGAGGTATGCCCGGAGCGGGTTGTCCGGGAACTTGGGCGGCAGGTACGGCTCCGGGAAACGCGGCGGCCTGCGGGGGCATACCGGGCGGCATTGGCGGGGCCACCTGTGGCATGGGCCGGGGCGATGGCATGCCGGGTTGGGGCATGCCCGGAGCCATGGCCACACCGGCATCAAAGCGGACTACACCGACCTCCGCGCCTTGGCGCAGTGTGGCCGAGGAGTCCGTGTATTTCTGCTGCACATCGACTTGCACCAAAGACACACCGCCTTCCTTGCTGTCTGCTTTGACCATCAGGCGATTTTGCGTGGCGCGCTCCATGACGAAAACCATGGGTTCGCCATTGATCTCCGCGATGCCGGTGAGCGCGAAGCGTTGAGCCAGGCCGGCCGATTCGACCGGCGGGGCCACGGATTCCAGTTGGAAAGGAGAGCGTTGCCACAAGGTTTCGTAACGGGAGAGGGGGAAGGCTGGCGTGGTAATGCCTTCTTCCGCAGGCGGAGTAGGTTCAACCTCAGCCGGTGGATCCGCCTCTGCGCGCAGCAAGGGCGGCGGTGAAGGGGCGGCTACAGGAGGCTTTTTTTCGCTTTCAACCCCGGTCGGCCGCGCCTCGACCGGAGGAACCTTGAGCAATTTCGAGGCATCGGACGTGTCTTCTTCGGCCCGGACGGATGCCGCAAGGCCGAAAAAAAGCGGGGCGATGGCAAGAGAAAGCAGTGCCCGCTTCATTGCTCTCCTCCCTGCACCGGACGATACCAACGCGCCACTTCGACTTCGGCGATCACCTCGGGAGGTTCGCCGCTTTTAATCGAGATCTGTTTGACGGCGCGGAACGCTTTGGGCTGCTGCAATTCGTTGAGCCATTTGACCAGCGACTCCATCTTGCCTTTGACCTGCGAGGAATCGAAGACCTCGGCATACGTTCCACCGTCCGGCTGGGTTCCCGCGTCGCGCCGAGTGTAAGAAAGCCCGGCATTCTTGGCACTGGTCTCGACGAATTCGTAAAACTTCGCATCGTCATCCGTCGTCGTGACATCGTCCGCCGGTTGGTGCTGGTCGAGCCAGGCTGCGCGCTCCTGCCAGACCGTTTTCTCCTCGAGAATGGCACGGCCTTCAGTCAGTTGGCTCTGAAGCTGCACGATGCTGCTTTGTAGCGCGCGTTGGCGATTGAGGAAGGCCTGCAGACCCACAACATTGAGCAGCACGAACAGCGCGCCGACCAAAGCGAGGAGTAGTTTTTTTTCCTTAGCCGTCAGCGCTCTCATCGTTCGCCTCCTCTCCTTCCACCGTCGCCGCGCCGTGGCGCACCCCGTCGATCTGGAAACGTGCACTGCCGGTGGGTAATGGCCGCGGATTCTCCATTGTCCAGTCGTAGGCCGTCAGGTCCGGATTTTTGCGCACGTCCTCCTGGAAGCGCTGCGCCGCCTGCAAGGTCGAAGCCTCTCCGGCCAGCACCACACGGTCCACATTCATCTGAAAGAGGGTCAAACGGACGCCGTCCTTCGGCAGCAAGCGCGCAGCTTGGTAAAGAACCTCCAGCGGATAACCAACCGGATCGAGGGCCGGCTCCATCGCGCCCCAGCGCTGCATGGCCGTGCGCACCGCATCCACTTCCCCCGCCTCGCCGGCAATCGTTGCCCGCAGCGATTCGGCCCGCCACCACAACCAGAGCGTATTGGCGGCCAAAGCCAAGACCAAAGCAAAATACACGGCGGCCGCCCAAAGCGCGATTTTCTGTCGCCGGGCACCCGTTTCCTTGGCCAGTTGCAGGTCGCGAACCGGCAAGGGCAGGCATTCAAGCGGGGCGGGCGGGCGCACCGGCGGGGGAAATTTTTCCGCTGTGACTTCGACGCCTCCGGCGCTCCGCCAATCCGACAAGTCCGGCACCGCGGCGCCTTGATAGTAGAGGATAACGCGGCCGCTGCCGTTCAGCATGCGCCCCGCATCGAGCGAGGCCTGCATCAGCCAAATTTCCAAGGCCATCCGAGAAGAAGGTATTTTCTCGGCGAGCGGCTGGAAATGCAGCAATCGGTCCCCACGCGTGACCCCGGCCACCCATCCTCCTTCCTCCTCCCATACAGTGACCGCATCCGCAGCGAGCGGCAGGCAGGAAGGCGAGGTGGCATAATCGGTCACATCGCCATGCCAGTAGCGCGGTGCCAGATTCGAAGGCAAGACAACGGCATGAAGCAAGGCCTCCTGGCCCTCGCGCGCCACCTCTTGCCAGGAAAAGGAGGTCAATTGGCGCGAGCGCCCGGCCAGTCCGCGCAGTTCAAGCTGGGTGAAAATGAGGTCGCTGAACAAAGAGGGATCCTCGGCTGGCACCCAGACGGCAAGAGAAAACGCCCGGCGCACCGGCACGGCAACAAGGGCTCCGGCCTCGGGTCCCAATTCTGACAAGTCCACCGCCTGGCCCGTCTCGCCCCAAGCTCCAGATTCGTCCTGCTCCCACTTCTCCCAACCGGCGGAGGCCGGACGGAAGAGGGCGCGACGTGTCTGGCGCGGGGGTTTTATTTTTCCTCCCATAAAAGGTAAGTGGCGGCTTCTCCGCCCTCGCCCGATTCAGCGACCACGGAGATCTGGCGGGAACGCTCGCCCACTAAGCCGCGGCTATCAATTCTTTTGACTGAACTCTCCGTGGTTAGGCGGCCCATGATTTGTTCCGGCGGCAGCGTCGAACCGGCCAGCCAGCCGGCGACTTGTCCGACATCGTCGAAGCGCAGATCGTCGTCCGAAGGTTCGAGCCCGTCGCTGCCGCGGCGTTGCTGGAGGATGCCCTGCACCATTTCCGGGGTGGCGCCCGTCACGGCCTGAAGCACGTCGGCCTCGGCCTCGTTCACGTCGATCAAGCCATCGCCGAAAATGGTAAAGCTCTCGGCCCAATCGGGCTTGAGCGAGGCAAGCTTTTCCATATCGAGCACACGGCCCATTTCCGGCACGCTGCGGAACAAGCGGTTCGCCGGGGCATCGGTGATGCCGGCCGCTTCGTATTCCGCGCGCTCCGCTCCACCGAAGCCGGTGCGGAACTCATCCTCGTCGACCCAGTCGGTCAGCTTGTCGATGAGGGCATTCCCCTCGTCCGCGGTGAGACCCCACAAAGTGAAAAGATTGAGCATGGTGATGCGGTCCTGGTCCTTGAGCAATCGATTGATATTAAAGCGTGCCCCCTCACCGCGGATCCGGACCTGCATGCGTTCGCCGGATCCGAAGTCGCGGTTGAGCAATTCGGTATCATCGCGCTTGACCTGCGGGTGCAGGCCCAGAGCAACACCGCTCACGGCGATCTGGCGCGCGCGCAGGCCGGCCGAGTCGGACACGGTGGTCTCGAGTTCGAGATTCACCACGTTAGCCATCCAAAGCACCGCGAAGGAAATCACAGTGATAGCCCACAAAACGAGGAGCAGGGCGGCGCCCGATGGACGAAGCGTGGCCGTCACGGCACTTCCACCTCCGTTTCCGGCGGAGGCCCCTGCGCTGCCTCGGCGGGTTCTTCCAGAGCTACTTCCTTGACCGGCGGAAGCCAGAAAATGAACTGACGGGGGACTTCTTCGCCGAGCAATTGCAAGTTGAGTTCGACCAGCGGCGGACGCTCTCCCTCCAGCCACTCGTCCAGCCAGTCCTGCTGCTCCTGATTGTAAAAACGCCACTTCACCTCACGCAAGTCGGGTAGCAGACGCAACCAGACTCCGCGCTCCAGCGCATCGCGCCGTTCCATTTCAGTGAGTGAACCGGGCAGGAGCATCAAGCTGAGTTCGCGGCCACCGCCGAGGCGTGGACGCGCAGCCAACAACGCCGTGCCGGCCGAGGGTCCGCCCATGCCCCAGGCAAAGACACCGGGTGCATCCCGAAGCGTGATCTCGGGAAAACCATCACCAGCGTCGGCCCGCACGCTCCCGGAGAACCGCGCGTTGGCCGGCAGGTTGTGGAAAGTGCGCCGGACGAGCGAAACAAAGGCGTTGAGCCGCTGAATCTGAAGGTTCTCCTCGGTCAACGTTGCCGTGGCGCGAACTGCTGCGTTGACCGTGGCGTAAATCCCGCCGGCCAGCAGGACGAAGATGGCGATCACCACCACCATCTCGAAGAGCGTGAATCCACGTGCTGCGGTTCTCATGGTTGGTAACGCAGGAATTTTTCCTCCCACGATTGCTCCTCCCGTCCCTCGGTCCACTCCGCGCGCACGGTGACCCACCAAAGACCGGTCAATTCCTCGTTGTCCCTGTTAAGCAACTCGGCGGGCTCGGCCCGGATGAAAAATTTCGCCCCCATCGCATCGGGTCCCACCTCGCGGCCTTGCTCAAGATCGGCGAGCGGCATGACCATTGATTCGTCGAGCAAAGACTCCAGCTGCTGACGCACCTCGCCATCACGACGCATCATGACATTGGCCGCGAAAATCTTGTCCATGGCCATGGCCAAACCACCCACCGCGAGGACGAACATGAACATCGCGGTGAGCATTTCCAAAAGGGTGAATCCGGCCTTCTTCACGGGATAAAGTAAGCCTCCTCTTCAATTCCGGCGGTCAGCGGATCGAACCGCACCTCGATCCATGCCTCATCCTCCAGGATTCGCACAGTGAGCGGCTCGCACAGGCCGGTTGGTTGGAAAATCCAACGCTGTCCGTCGGGGCGCAGTGGCTTGTCGGCGGCGAAAGGAAGGATCTGATAACGCATGCCGCGAGGCAAGATCACCGAGTCTGAAGGCTCTTCCTCGCCCACGCCCAGCAAAGAGAATCCACTCTTGCCGAAAACCACCGCCGCGGCGCGTCCCGTGGTCATGGCCTCGGTCCGAGCTGTTTTGGCCAGCACGAGCAAGCCGCGCACCGATTCGCGCAAACGTTGTTCACGCACAAATCCCGAACTAAGCGGAACCACCGCTCCGACCAACAGCACGATGATGGTCACGACCAAGGCGATCTCCAGCAACGTGTAGCCACCGGCTCGACGGCCGGACCGACCGTTGTTCGCCGCCGCCCGGGTCGTGTTCATCGCCTCGGCCTACTCGCCGGGGTCGTTGCCGATGTCGTCGCCCCCGCCCTCCTGGCGATCCGGACCCTTTGAAAAAAGATCGAAACCGGCCGCGTTCTTTTTGCCGGGCCAATAGTAAACATACTCCTCGCCCCAAGGATCGAGAGGTACCCTTTCCAGCAGTTGCCGCCAGCGACGCGGCGCCGGTTCGGCCGACGGGCGCGTGACGAGCGCCGCGAGACCCTGAGCACTGGTCGGCGGACGCAGATTCTGCATTTCGTAAACGCGGATTTGGGTGCTGATACTTTGAATGTCTGCTTCCACCCGCGACTCGCGGGCCACGTCGATATTGCCCACCAACAGGTAAATAGCCGATCCAACCAGCACGGCAATGATGCCGAGCACGAGCATGATCTCGAACAACGTGTAGGCCGCCTCGCGGCGGGAGCGCTTCACAAAAGATTTCATCGAGAGAGAAGGATGCTCGCGCCCGGTTGCCTTGTCAAAGCCCTTGGCCCGGACGTCGCAGGGGCCGGGAGGCAGCACGCGGTTTGCCAGCACCCTTTACAGCGAGCCTTGGCCACGACCCCAAAAATCAGACAAGGCGTCGCCCGGCGCAGGGGCCGGGGGCCCCACTGGCGGCAACGGCTCTTCCAAATCCGGAAGTTCTCCGGCGGGCAGGTCCGGCAAGGGCAGGGAGAGATCCGGCTCACGCGCGGCCGGCGGATAAGCCAACTCCAAAACCGCGTCGCGCACAAAGGTGCGGTTGCGGTAATTGCTGTTGAGCGGGGAGCGCAACTCGAAAAGCAGGGAATTCTCCCCTGGCAACATCAGATCGGCCGGGATGTGTACCGAGGCCCGCCGCCATCCGGCAAAAGTCATCTCCCGGCCCGGCAAGCCTAAATGACCCGGGTCTTCAAGGGTTGGAACTTCCACCGCGACGGGACCAATCTCCTGCCCGTTGACCACCAGCCAAATTTCCTGGTCCAGAAAAACCCCGGCCAACGACGCTTCCAGTCGCGCCTGATCCGGAGCCTGCTCCAGTTCCGCGAGCAACTCCAGAGAGGGGGTGAGCAACTCCGCTCCCTCTGTCAGTGCCGCGCGGACCACGCGGTCGCGCCATTCATCGCGCAAAGCCGGACGGGGCCCTCCGTCCACATCGGCTTCGGCCAAAGTAAGCCGAGAGGCAGTCACCACCACGGGAACATAACGCGCATCCGAGGAAAGCATGGTCCGCTCGGAGACCCACTCGAATTTGACACGATTGACGTTCAAGTTCGCCCCGCCCTGAAGGAGGAGCGAGCCATTGCCGCCGAGGCGCGAGGCACTGATAAGCAGAGGGCGCTGGTTCGGCACGCCGAGGCTCTCGCCGAGGTTTTCCGCGAGCAATTCGGGGGTGCTATGACCGTCTCGCAACCACTCGACGCGCAACCCGCCGCCTTCCGTCTCGTCGAATACAAGGTGCACGAGCAAGTCTTGGTCTGGCGGCGGAGAAAGATGAAAAGCAATGCGCGCACCCTGACCCGGCGCCGAGACCGGAGGCCCGTGCATCCACGCTGGCAACGGCTGTGCCGCGTCAAAAGGCAGATCGGCCGTGAAAACTCCCCCAGCGCCGGCCCGCGCGGAGGGGCAGAAAAAGGTGGCCGTAAGGGCAGCGGCCAGAAGTGATGGCAAGCGGGCGTTCATGGGCGGGAAGCAGGCGCTGGTTGGTCGGGTAATATGCTGGGGTCAAGATAGTCTTGGAAGAACGAATCTTGCAACAGGGCTTGAAAAACTTCCTCCGGCAGCCGTGTTCTCGCCTCGCCCAAAAACTCTGCCGCCGCAGCAGGATCGCCGCGCAGAAGCGCATCAGCCGCACCGAAAAATAACTGCTCCGGCGGCAACACGCCCTTGATAGCGTTCAACTTAAGTGGCGGATTGTTGGCCTCATAGTTCAAGCGCAGTCCGGCCAACCCCGTCTTCACCGTGGTGACGAGGAAGCTGTCCGTCTTGGACGTCCGCTCCAAGGCGCGCCGGTAAGCGTCAACGGCCAAGGCCGGCCGACCATCCGCACGATAATATTCGCCCATGATATAAAAGGGCATGGGATTGAGGGGGTCGGTCATCCGCGACTCCTCGAGTAGAGTCAAGATTCCCGTCCCTTGGGCCGCAACCGTACCCCCGGCCCGCGATTTCTCGAGCAGGATCCATCCGCGCAAGGCCTGCGCATTGCTGCTTTCTTCGCCACTATCCACCGAAAGCCGGGCGGCATCGTCCGCCAACCCGTATTCCCCGAGATCCAGATAAGTGAGCGCAGACTGGTAAGCCAAGCCACGCATCGCCGCGTCGTGGGCCCGCACATCCTCCAAGCGGGCCAAGGCTTCGCGGTGGTTGCCAGCCAGACGCGCCGCCAGGGCCTGCTCCAAAAAACTTTTTGCCGCGGCACGCTGCTCGGGCGGCAATTCATTGACTATCACCAGCGGCGGCGGCTTCTCCGTTTTTTCCGCAATAATGATACCGGCCACCAGGGCGATTCCGGCCAGTAGGACGACAACCAAACCATAGAGCACCGAGCGCAAAACCTTCAACCACATGCCCCCCATGCAACCCGCAGCCCGCAGGCGGGTCAAGCGCCCGGCCCCGCTGTCCTCTTGCCAGTACGACCGCTCCCCCTAACATCGCGCATCATGTCCGAGAGCCTGCAACCAAGCACCGCCGAACTTTATGCGAGGCACGTCATTGCTACGTACGCGCGCTTCCCGCTCTCTTTGGTCCGCGGCGAAGGAGCGTGGGTGTGGGATGAAGAGGACCGTGTCTATCTCGACTTTACGTCCGGCATCGCGGTCAATACCCTCGGCCACTCCCATCCCGCACTACAAAATGCGCTCGCCACGCAGGCGGCCACGCTTATCCACGTCTCGAACCTCTTCCTCAACCGTCCGCAAGCCGAGCTGGCGGCGCGGATCGGGGCGATGGTCGGAACCCCCGGGAAAATCTTTTTTTGCAACAGCGGAGCGGAAGCCAATGAAGGGCTTTACAAACTCGCCCGCAAACACGGTTCCGGACGCGGCCGCCACGAGATCATTTCGCTGGATGGGTCGTTCCACGGCCGCACCCTCGGGGGCATCGCCGCTACGGGGCAGCTCAAGGTGAAGCTCGGCTTCGGGCCGCCTCTCGACGGATTCCTCAACGTACCCGCGCGCCTCGAGTGCGTGGCCCAAGCAGTCGGCGCACGCACGGCCGCCGTCATGGTGGAGCCGATCCAAGGCGAAGGCGGCGTGCGACCACTTTCGGCGGATTTTCTCCGCGCTTTGCGCGCACTTTGCGACGAACACGGCATTCTTTTGTTTTATGACGAAGTGCAGTGCGGTTTCGGGCGCACCGGGCACTGGTGCGGATGGCATGCCACGGGCGCGCCGGATGCGCTGCCGGATGCCGTCAGCTGGGCCAAAGGCATCGGCGGCGGCTTCCCCCTCGGGGCATTTTGGGTACGGGAGCCATTCGACGATCTGCTCGGGCCCGGCACGCACGGGACGACCTACGGCGGCTCCCCCCTGGCCTGCGCCGCGGCAAAGGCCGTGTTCGACACCATCGAAAAAGAGGATCTCCTGGCCAATGCGCGGGAGCGGGGCGCCCAACTGGCCGCCGCGGCGGGAAAAATGCCGCGTGTCCGCGAGGTGCGGGGCGCCGGACTTCTGCTCGGTGTCGAAGTGCAAGATTTGCCGCCGCTCGAAGGCGAGGAAGGCACGGTGGCCCTTCGATTGACCAAGAGGCTGATCAAGGCAGGACTTCTCGTCGTCCCGGCCGGCGAGCAGACGATCCGTCTTCTTCCGCCGCTCAATGTCACCGCCTCCGAGTGCGAGGAGGCGGCTGAGATTCTCCACGGCGTCCTCGCCGATCGGCGTGTGTAGCGCCTCCGCGCGGGAGAGCGGCTGATCCTGTATTTGCCGCCACGCACACTTGCGGGTAAGCTTGGAAACTCCCATGAAGCACCTGCTCAATATCGAATCCCTTGACGTGGCGCAGATCGACAGGATTCTGTCCCGGGCGGCCGAGATGAAGCGTTTGCGCGGACCGCACCCCGAGGCTCCGCTGGCCGGCGAGTGCTGGGCTCTCATGTTCTCCAAGTCCTCCACCCGGACGCGCCTCAGTTTCGAGGTCGGAATCCGCGAACTTGGCGGACAGCCGATTTTTCTCGCGGCAAACGACATCCAACTCGGCCGCGGCGAGCCCATCTCCGATACGGCACGCGTTATGGGTCGCATGGTGCAAGGGGCGGTCATCCGCACCTACGCCCAAGGCGACGTCGAACAATTCGCGGCCTTGGGCGGCATCCGCACGATCAATGCGCTCACCGACCTAGAGCACCCGTGCCAGATTTTGAGCGATCTTTTCACCATCATTGAAAAGCGCGGTTCGCTGGACGGGCTCACGGTCACTTTCATCGGCGATGGCGACTGCAACGTGGCCCGTTCGTGGATTTGGGCCGCCGCCAAACTCGGTTTTGCCCTCCGCATTGCCGCCCCCGCCAAGTTCCAACCGCCGGCCGAACTCGTGCGCCGGGCCGGCGGGGACATCGTGGTTACCACAGACGTGCTTGGCGCCAGCTCCGGCACTGACGTCCTTTACACGGACGTGTGGGTCAGCATGGGCAAGGAGGATGAAACTGCCTTCCGCAACGCGCAGTTCGGCGGCTACCAAATCAACCAGGCCGCAGTCGACGCGGCCGGCGGCTCACCGTTGGTCATGCACTGTCTTCCCGCCTACCGCGGCAAAGAGATCACCGCCGACGTCTTCGAAGGCAACGCGCAGACCATTTTCGACCAGGCCGAGAACCGCCTGCACACGCAAAAAGCCGTCCTCACACTGCTCGAAAAGCGAGGTTGATCGCGGCGGGGACTCCCCGACCCGCCACCGGCTTTACTTCAAAAAGCTCCGCAACATCCACAGAGCTTTCTCATGCGTCGTGATGCGCTGGATCATGAGATCCTCGCTTTCCGGATCATTCACCTCGCCGGCCACCGCGCGCGCTTTTGCGGCATCGGCCACCACCTTTTCATGGCCGGTCATGAGGTGCTTCACATAGCTTTCCTGCGAGAGCGGAGCGGCGAATTCTTTCAGTTTCGCAGTGTCGGCCAAAGCGGCTAGTCCGCCAATGGCGTAAGCGTCGAGGGCGCGGATACGTTCGGCGATCTCGTCAACGGCCGCGAACATCTCCTCGTATTGCGCCTGGAACGCGGTGTGCAGGGCAAAAAAACCCTGCCCCTCCACATTCCAGTGGGCCAAATGCGTGAGCGACATGAGGGCATAAGTATCGGCCAGCACCTGATTGAGGCTGTCGGTGAGATGTGTTTTTCCAACGGTTGACGTCATGAGAATCTGTATAACCCGCCGGAGTCGATCACACCAGCACCCAGGCCATCCCGGCCGCGCGGGCCGCTTCGGTCCCCGTGGCGGTATCCTCAAAAACAAGGCACCTTTCCGGCGCGAGACCGAGGCGAGCGGCCGCGGTGAGGAAGGGATCGGGGAACGGCTTTCCCCGGTTGTAATCTTCGGCGGCAATGACCTCCTGAAAAAGCCCGCGAATATCCAATACCTGCAAGGTTAGTTCAACCAGATCGCGGGGTCCACCGGACGCCACGGCAAGCGGCACTTTTCCATGAAATTCCCGCGCAAGGGCCACCACATCGTGCTTCGGTTCGACCTGCGAGATGAAATCGCGGTAGTAAAGCTCCTTGCGCTGGACCACATCCTCGATCGCCAGGCCCAACCCGAACTTTGCATTGAGCCGGCGCACGATCTCCGCGGTGGGGACCCCGCCCCATTCGTAAAAAAGCTCTTCCGGATAGGATCCTCCAACCTCCTCCATCGCCCGGCACCATGCTTCGTAATGCAAATGCATGTTGTCCGCCAAGGTGCCGTCGCAATCGAAGATGAACGCGCGGAAGTCCCCCGCCGGCAATTCGAGTGGCATGATCAGGAAGAGGCGGGCGGCTTGAAATCCGGATAGCGCCGCTGCAACTCTTCGCGCGCACGATCGGCATCGGGCGTGTTGTCCGCACGGCGGTAGGCCTGCTCGGCCAAAACCAGCGCCTGGGGGGTGAGATCTTTTTCGTCGTAAAGAAGGGCGACAGCCATGAAGGCCCGTGCGGCATCGTCGAATTTATCCTGCGCAAACAAAGCACGGCCATTGGCCAACCGCGCCTCGGCGTTGAACCGGCCCTCGGGTTGGAGGCGCTGCGCCTCCTCGGCCTGGGCCTTGGCCGCCGCCCCGTCACGCGAGGCGATGAGGACGTCGGCCATGAGAAGGTGGGCGCGGGCCTTGAGGCGGGGCTCATGAGTCTTGGGCAGGAGTTCGTCGAGCGTGGTGCGGGCCGCCTCGTTTTGTCCGGCCCCGAACTGGGCGCGGGCCAAGGACATGCGCAATTCGGGTGACGCCCCGTCGCCGGCCGCGAGCGGGGCGAGAAACTCCGCCGCGGTGGCGTAGTCGCTTGCCTCCAGGGCCGACAGCCCCAACCATTCGCGTACTTCGGCCGGGGCCTTCTCCGGGCCGAGGTTTTTGGCTTCTCGTCCTGTCGCTTCGCGGTCCTGCATCTGGTAATGGCTGAGCATCA
>CAMBSX010000052.1 GCA_945870655.1 Chthoniobacter flavus
GATTGCTTTCTTGCCGGCACACTGGCAACTTTTGTTTCTTTCCATGAAGAACAAAATTGTCGAGTTGCCGGATCGCCGCTACGGCGCGAATCATCATATTTGGGACAACAACGGAACTTGGTGGTGCCACCTGAGTCTCGAGCGCCGCACCGGCCCGGCCAAACGGGTGAGGTTCTCGCTCCGCACCAACAGTGTGCGCGAGGCGCGCAAGCGACGCGACCTCATCATGAATGCCAACGAAACCAAAGCCAAAGCCTTGATCAAGTCCTGGAAGTGAGGGTCGTCGCGCGGGCGCCGTTATTCGGTGACTACGCGGTAGAAAGCGGAGCCAGACGGAGCATTGGTGTCCCGGAAGAAGCCGCCGGTGTTGTTCGACGAGACGACGGTCCAGGATCCGCCGCCAAGATTTCCCGTGCGCTCGACGCGCACGGGCGTGTTGGTCGATAGCGCGGTCCAGCGGATTTCCACGGCGTTGGAACCGCGCGTCAGGTTGGTTATGGCGAAGGGTTCGACACGGACGGAATCGATGAGAACGAGGTTTTGCGGTTGTAGATTTCCGGAGAAAAGCGGCAGTTGCGTAAAGGTGGGCCCAAGGATCGCGCTGGCATTATAGACGGTGACTTCGCCGATAGCATCGACCACGGATACGCCGGTGCCCAAAACACGACCAAACACAGCATAGTTGAAATCCAAACCCGGATTGTCGGTCACGTTGAAATACCATTGGCTGGTTGCGCTGTCCGGAGCGGTTGTGCGAGCCATGGCCAGGGTGCCTCTTTGATTGGGTTGTCCAGCTTCCAGCGGGATTGGCGGATCGGGCTCGATCGCCACAAGAGTGTTTAAGACCAGTTCGAATCCCCCGCCTTGCACAATTTGGATATCGAGCGGATTTCCTGTCGTGCTGCGGTGGATGATGCTGTTGTCGTAGGCACCGCGGTTGGCGTAGGACGCGAAATTGACCACGCTGATCGGCGCCGCCGGCGGGTCCAACAGGACATCAAACTCGCCAAGCACCGATCGGAAGCGGGCGATGGGCGGACCGGCGAGGGCGGACGCAGCTAGGAGGGCAAGGAGCGCAAGGCTCAAGACAGTCCGGCGGGGCATGGGACAAAATTGCCCTCGGTCGGGCGATTGGTCAACCTGACGGGGCATGGGTTGTTTGATTTCGCGTTTCAGATTGGAAATTTCCATGACGGCAGGTTTGTCGGCGCTTTGTGAATAGGTTGTGCGTGGTGTGCATAACCTGGTGTTCCACGATGTTCCGCGGGAACGATACGCAGGGTACCGACAAATCTTCACACCGGCCAACCGCCGTGGAACCTGCATGGACGCGGCGTGGAGTACGGATCGGCGCGGTTATTCACACGCTTAAGATTGATTGTTCTTTTGGGTTCCAAGAATTTCCAAACCACAGAGGGTGTGAATAAGACACTCGTTGGGCGGCCTTGGACTTAAAATTTGAAATTGGAGATTTCAGATTGAGACATCGGCAGTAGGATCGGGCGGATGAGTTCGTTGTTTCCGCTTTTCCAACCGTTGCGCGTGGGGGCAATGGAGGTGCCCAATCGTTTGTTCATGGCTCCCCTCACCCGGTGCCGCGCGGAGACCGGGCATGTGCCGGGAGCGCTCATGGCGGAATACTACGCGCAGCGGGCCACGGCAGGATTGATTATTGCCGAAGCGACGATGGCCATGGAGGGGAATTCGGCGTTTTATGCGGAGCCGGGAATTTACTCGGCGGCGCAGGTTGCGGGATGGAAAGCGGTGACCGACGCGGTGCACGGAGCCGGTGGACGAATCTTTCTGCAGATTTGGCACGGAGGACGGGCCTGTCATCCGCTCTTCAACCATGGCGCGCAACCGGTGGCGCCGAGCGCGATCGCGATCACCAACGAGGAGGTGCACACGCCGGCGGGGAAAAAGCCGTATGTTATACCGCGGGAGCTGCGCGATGATGAATTGCCGGGCATTGTTGCTGGTTTCAAAAAGGCGGCAGAGAATGCCAAAGCGGCGGGGTTTGACGGAGTTGAGGTACACGGGGCAAATGGGTATTTGCTCGATGAATTTTTGCGCGATGGGTCGAACCAGCGGACCGGGGCTTACGGCGGATCAATCGCAAACCGGGCGCGTTTGTTGCTCGAGGTGATCGAGGCGGTCTCCGAGGTGTGGGGCGCGGATCGCGTCGGCCTGCGCGTGTCGCCCTTGAACAGTTTCAACAGCATGAGCGACAGCGGTCCGATCGGGTTGGTCAGCTGGCTGGGCGAAAAGCTGAGCGGCTACGGGTTGGCCTACTGGCATGTTATGCGTGCGGATTTTCTCGGCGAGCAAAGCGGGGATGTCATGACCGCGGCGAGGGCCGCCTATTGCGGGGTGCTGGTCGGAAATATGGGGTATTCACCCCAGGAGGCGGCGGAGGCGATTGCGGCCAAGAAACTCGATGCTGTGGCCTTCGGGACCCCGTTCCTGGCCAATCCGGATTTGCCGGCGAGGGTGCAGGCGGGAACTCCGCTCAACACGCCGGATCCGGCAACCTTCTACACGCCGGGGGCCAAGGGGTATACGGATTATCCCGTGATGGCCCAGGCCAGCTGACGGGCGCCGGGAAAACACGGCAAGCGGACTTCGGCCGAACACCCATGAGCCAACCTTCGACCGCATCCCTCCGGCCCGCGGCGGGAATCCATCAATGGATGTTCCGTTCGCTGCATGGCAACCGCCTCGTTTATAACGCGACATGGGAGGACCCGCGCATCGACCGCGCGCTGCTCGGGTTGGGCCCGGACAGCGAGGTTGTGGCCATCACCAGCGCGGGGTGCAACATCCTCGACATGCTGCTCGACCGGCCCGCGCGCATCCATGCGGTCGATATCAATCCGCGGCAGAATCACCTCCTCGAGCTGAAGATGGCGTTGATTGCCGCCGGCGATTTCCCCAACCTCTTCCAGTTTTTCGGCATCGGATCGCATCCGCGGCGGCGTGAGGTGCTGCGCAACATCTCCGCGGGTTTGGGCCGAGAGGCCGCACGTTACTGGCTGGGGCACCACGCGATGTTCAGTCCGGGCGGACTCCGCCGCTCGTTCTACTGGCATGGCACGGCCGGGCTCGCCGCCTGGTCCATCTGGCGTGCTGCCTCGCTGCTGCGGGTCAATGTGCGCGGTTTGGCCCTCGCCTTGTTCGACGCCTCCACACCCGGGGAACAGAAGGAAATTTTCGCCATGGCCGAGCCACTCATCTGGCGGAGTTGGATGGACCGGTTCCTCAGCCATCCGGGTCTTATGTCGCTGGTCGGAGTCCCCCCGGCGCAGACGCGGCTGATCGAGGAGTCACACCCGGGAGGGTTGGCCGCCTACATACGCGACAAATTCCGCCATGTGATGACTGAGGTTCCGGCGCGCGACAACTATTTCTGGCGCGTCTACACGACTGGGTCTTACACGCTGGATTGCTGCCCGAATTACCTCCGGCGCGAGAACATGCCGGTTCTGGCTCCGCTGCTCCCGCGCATCGCGTGCCATACGGCATCGGTCTCCCGGTTCCTCCGCGAACACCCCGGTGCCTATAGCCACTACGTCCTGCTCGATCACCAAGATTGGCTCGCGTGGCGCGACCCGGTGGCGCTGCGCGAGGAATGGGAACTCATCATGGCCAACAGCAGACCCGGCACCCGCGTGCTCCTGCGCTCCGCGGGGATCGACGCTGCATTCATCCCCGCGGACATCCGCGAACGTTTGCATTTCCGTCCAGATCTAACCGAACCACTCCACCGTATCGACCGTGTTGGAACCTACGGGAGCGTCCATCTGGCGGAGGTGCGCTGACCGCGCCATGGAGAATCTCGAGGCCTACTACCGGTTCCAGTCATTGATTTATGACGCCACGCGGTGGATGTTCCTCTTTGGGCGCCGCGAATCCGTGGCTGCCGTGGCGCGCCTGGCCCCGCGCGCGAAGCATATCGTCGAGATTGGTTGCGGCACCGGCCGGAATCTTGTGCCCTTGGCCCGCAGGATTCCCTCGGCGCGCATCACCGGGGTGGATCTCTCTCCCGACATGCTGGCCATCGCGCGGCGTAAAACATCGCGCTTTTGCCAACGCATCACCTTGCAACACAGGGTGCAGGGTGATTCCGTGGATCCGGAATACGACGTCGTCGTCTTTTCGTATTCCCTCAGCATGATGAATCCTGGTTGGGAAACCGTTTTGCGGGGTGCCCTGCAAGGTCTCGCGCCGGGCGGGTTGGTCGTCGCGACCGACTTCCACCAATCACCGTTTCCTTTCTTCAAAGCCCACATGGTGAACCATCATGTTAGTATGAACGCGCATCTTTTACCGTTTCTCGCGGCGAACACGAAGCCAGAGTTTCAGCGGATTAAGCATGCCTACGGTGGGCTTTGGAGTTATTTCGTTTTCGCCGGGCGCATACCCGGCGCATAATGCGGCGCTGGAGCGAGGATGAATGAAGACCAACGGAACGGTGGCGCTTAGGATGTTGCGCCGGGCGTACCGATCATTGGGTTTGTCGAAATGTTGACGGAGGACGTGATCGGTTCGGATCTGGATGTTGTGGCATGGATATCGGGCCTCGATGAGGTGGAATTGATTTTCCGCTGCATTGAAGCCGGGGTTCGCCTCGCGCTGGCCACGGTCGAAAGCACTGGACCACTCTGCAAGGATTTGCACGGGGAGCGGAGGTGCGCCCATAACACGTGGGGCGCGGGAGGCAGCCGCCTCAAGGTCGGGCCGTGCGCTCGAGTTGCAGCATGACTGGTCGCGACGGGCGCAAGGTGACTTGGCAGGAGGGTGGCACCGGGCCGGGTTCGGCGAGGCGTGCGCGGAAGCGGCCGAGCAGCGTGCCGAGAATGATCTGGGATTCCATCATGGCGAAACTCATGCCCATGCAAATGCGCGGGCCCGCGCCGAAGGGCAAGTAAGCGAATTTGTTTTTCTGCTCCTCTTTTCCGGGCTCGAAGCGTTCCGGCCGGAAGGCTTCGGGATCCGCCCAGAGCGACGGGATGCGGTGTACGGCATAGGCGCTGATGATAACAAGATCGCCCGGCCGGATGTTCGTCTTGGCGAGACGGTCGGCTTGGATGGCACGGCGGTCAAACATCCAGACCGGCGGATAGAGACGCAGGGTTTCGAGAAAGACCATACGCAACCGCGGCAACCGGGGCAGGTCTTCCGCGGCGACCGGGCGACCGCCGGTGACCTCGTGCAATTCCCGGTGCAGGCGTTCCTGCTCGTTGGGATGGAGGTCGAGCATGACCCAGGCCCAAGCCAAGGCATTCGCTGTGGTCTCGTGGCCGGCGATGAGTAAGGTCATGACTTCATCATGCAACTGCTCGTTGCTCATCGACTCGCCGGTTTCCCCGTCCTTGGCCAGCATCAGCGTGGTGAGCAGGTCGCGTTGCCGGGAAGTGTTCGTGGCAAAGTTGTCGAGTTGGGTGCGGCGCCGTTTGATCAAGCTGTCGACGATCGACCGCAGGGAGCCGAGGGCTTCCTTGAGTTTACGGTTGCGTGCCATTGGCACCCAATGCGGTGCGGGTAGCGGCGATGCGGTGCGGTGCGCGAGTTCCTCGAGGATGACAGGAAAGACACGGTTGATTTCTTCCGCTTGGCCGGAAAGATCATCGCCGAAAAGTGCCTCCGCCACCGCGGTGAGGGTCACTTTCATCATGTCGGTGCCGGCATCGACGGGTCGGCCGGCGCTGCGCGCCGCTTCCCATTTGTCGGCGCAGGCGGCGGCCAACCGGGTGAAAACAGGACCGAAACACCGGAGATTTTCCCCGTGGAAGGCGGGCTGGGCGATGCGCCGCTGGCGTTTCCAGAAAGCACCACTGCTCGTCAGCAACCCCTGCCCGAGCGCCAGACGCACCGCCCGGAAAGCCGGCGTGTCTTTGTCGTAAAGGTCGAAGTTTTCGAGCAGGACACGGCGGATGAGGACGGGATCGCTGACGAGGAAGGCACGTCGCAGTCCAATACGCAAAGGTGCCAGGCCGTCAGACTCCCGTGCCAGGCGGGTGAAAATTCCCAGAGGATCCTTGACCAATTCGGGCAAGTCGCCGGCGAGCAGGCGGGTCAAGACAGCGGCCATCGCGCGATCCTTCGTTCGGCGGTTGCGTGCGTCAACCCTCCAAAGGGTCCGAGGATGCCAACCGGCGAGCGGCCAAGACAAGCGCTCCGCCGATCAAAGCGGCGCAGAAATAAAGCGGCAACCCCGTGCGCCAATCCGAGGCGGGGAAGCAAGCCATGGCCATGAGCAGGGCGGCGGTGAATCCGGGGGCGACGATGAGCGCGAGGTTATTGAGCGCTTGCAGTCCGCCCATGGTCGCGCCCTGCGATTGTTCGTCAGCCCCGTCGGAAGCCAAGGTCTGGAAAGCGACCAGCGCGGAGTAACCGGCCAGATTGGCGGCCATGAAGACGAAGACCATCCATCCACGCTCGGCCAGGCCGAAAGCAAGATAGGCTGCGGCCAGCGAAAAAAGGCCGGCGAGGCAGACAAGACGGACGGGAAATTTTTTCACCGCGTGGGGAAAGAACAAACCTTGGGAGAGCATGGCGCTCAGTCCGAAAGCGAAAAGACCCCAGCCGTTTTGTGCCGTATCCCACCCGAACCGCACCGTGGCATAAGGCACCCACGAGATGATCACGATATTCGCGGCGAGCATGACCAGCGCCACCGCCGGCACAAGCGGGCCGAAGCCTGGCAAGCGCCGCAGTTGTGCCAGTGCGGCGAGAGGATGCAGTCCACCACCGGTCCATTGCCGCCGTTGGCGGGACAGGGATTCGCGCAGCAGGAATACGGCGGCCACTCCCCCGGCCAAGGTAAACAGGGCGGCAGCAAAGAAAGGAATCTGCAAGTCCCCGCTTCCCAGGTAGCCGCCGATCATCGGGCCGATGATGAAGCCGAGGCCCTGCATAGCCCCGAGCAAGCCAAAGGCGCGTCCGCGTTCCGAGGAGGCGGACCGGTCGGCCACATAGGCCTGGGCCAAGGGAATGTTCGCGCTGGAGAGACCGCACAAAGCGCGACCGGCGATGAGCACGGCGAGTCCGGGTGCCATGGCGCAGAGGAAATTGCCCAAGGCGAGGCCCGCGCAGTTGACGATCATCAATGGCCGGCGTCCGAAACGATCGGACAATTTTCCCATGACTGCGGCGGAAAAGAAAAAGCACACGGCGAAGGCGAAAGTCGCCACACCATACCAGAAATAGACGGAGGCACCGGTCCCGGCCAATTCACCGACCAGTGCGGGCAGGACGGGCAGGACCAGACTTAGGGAGATCATGTCCATCAGTTGGAGGAGGAAAACAAACCGCGGGAAGCGCGGTGTCGCGCTTGCGGACCCAGTCATCATCCGATGACCTGCAGGAGGTTTTCTAGCGCACCGCGCAAGCCCGCATCGCTGTCCTCTTGGTCGCGAAGACCGGAAGCCATTTGGCGCAAGAGATCCACGCACTCGGCCAGACTGGTCTCGGGATAGACTCCGGGAACGAGATCGAGGTTCACCGTGTTGTCGCCGTTGACGTAGCGCAGGAGTAGCAAGACCGGGGTTAAGCGTGGATCGGCGGATCTGCCTTCGTGTTGTCCGAGGGACTCTTCCAACCCGCGCATGGAAATGCGCAAGCGGCGCTGCACCTCGCTGGCCGCCGCGGTCCAGAAACCGGGATACGACTTGAGCGATGCGAAGGCGTGCCGGTCGAGTCGTAGCGCCTTGATTCGGCAATCGTGACGGCACGAGACGGTGGCGATGGCCGGTGTGCCGCGCCACATGCCGATTTCGCCGATGACCGTCGGACCTCCGATCTGCGCGATTTCCTCCCCGGGGCCTTCGCCTCCGTCCTGCACGCGGGTGACCACGAGCGGCGCGCTCATCTTGAGGAGCACGTAGCAAAACTCGGGCGGCTGTCCTTGCCGGATGATCGGCTCGCCTGCTTTGAGATCCATGGTCAGAGGAATGTGCCAGCGTGCCCCGGCGGCCCGCGCGTCGATGGCGTGCAGCAGTACGGCGCCGATGAGGCGGGCGGCGACCGAATCGTCGGGCGCTTCGCGGTAAGCCTCCCACAGGGGTTCCAGGTCGGCCATAACGTCGGGCGGCGGCGGCCGGACAAACAAGTGCTTCAGCGTTTTCCATATGTAGCCTTTGCGTCGTTCCGCGAACCAGGCGACCAGATCGTCATACACCGGCCGGAGTTCCCCGAGTACCGCGGGATCGGGGAAAAGGTAGGCGGCCGTTTCGGGATCGAGATACCGGTGCAGATGGTCTTCGAGGGAATTTCCAGCCATGGCGGCCGTGTAGGGGAAGATGCGCTTGGCCAGTTCCTGCGCTTGCTTTTCCATCCACTTGGAGCGCGGCATCGTGCGTAAGTAGGCTTCGTAGTTGTCGCGGAATTTGTCGTGGGCGGCCAAATCTTTGGGCACCCGCGTGAGGCCGACCATGCCGGCGATCTGGTAAAGCATGGTGCATAGATCCGCGGCCAGACGGTGTTCCTCCGGGCTGCCGGGAAGAATACCGCGGGCCTGGTAGCCGCGCCGGATGCTTTCGATGAAAGCCGTGGCCACATAAACGTAAGCCGTTTCGTAATGGGGCATCACCTCGACGGTGTCGCCCTCGCGGCCGGCTACGCCGGCCACGTGATGGCGCAGGTTGACCAGGCGGATCACCTGCTGCAGCGCCGGGGATTTTTGTGGATAGCGGAAGGCCGCGGCGAAGAAATTTTCCGTGCCGGAGACACGCCCCTTCGCGCGGAAATGTCCTTCATTTTTGAAAGAAGCCGCGGCGATCGCCGGGACTCTCATGCTGCGATAGATGCCGGACCATCCAAAGCCGGCCAGGTCGGAAAATAATCCCCGTTTCAGGCGCAGATCTGACCAGCCGACAAAACGGCGCATCAGGTCGAAAAATCCCCGCGATCGCAGGCGCTTCCATTCCTTCTCGCCCATCGGGCGGTAGGGAATCACGTCGTCGGCGGAAAGAAAGTTGTCAAGCCGATCGCGACGGGCGGCGGGGCTACTCGGGGCGGAGAACATGATGATGCTACAGTGAAAATGAGAAAGACTCGGGAGGAAAGGCGAAAGCCGGAAGAGGATTCGTTGCGGGCGGATCGACGCTCAACCCAGACGCGTGCGCGACCGGTCGCGGCGGATATCCGCGCAGACTTCCCCCGCGGCCAACTACGCCTCGCGTTGCCGCTCGAGGCGGTCGAGCATCACGTGGCCCTACCCATTCAAGCTTTGCAGGCAGCATATCGAAAGCATCGACTTCCGTGTTCTTCGGCCCAAGGATCTTCGCTGCCCGATGAGCAGAGATGCGTCTTCCCACCCGTTTGCCCCGTCCGAGCGGCGCACCGACCTCGATGCTTTGCGGGGTTTCGCCATGGCGCTCGGGATCGTCCTGCACGCATCCCTCAGTTTCTTCCCGTCCCCCTGGCCAGTGCAGGATTGCGAGCAGAGCGGGTGGTTTTTCGTCCTTTATGCCGTAATCCACAGTTTCCGCATGCCGCTGTTTTTCCTGCTCAGCGGGTTTTTCACCATGTTCCTGCTCCGGCGCTACGGCCTGCGCGGCATGTTGCGCCAGCGGGTCTTGCGGATTTTGTTGCCGCTGGCTTTGGCCATGGTCACCATCGTGCCGGCCGGCAATTGGCTCTTTCGCGAGGCTGCCTTGCAGACGCGGGTCGCGCCCCCGCCGCAAGACGCGCTGATTCAGGCGATCTTGCGCAATGATGTCACGGTGGCCGCCGCCGAGTTGCGCACGCGCGGCCGGGAATGGACAGATGAGAAGAACGGGCTGAGTCCGCTTTACTGGGCGGCATTGGCTGGCGATCCCGCGATGATCGAACTTTGCCTGCAGGCAGGCGCGGATCCCGCTTGGCGCAGCAATGACGGGTCCACGGCTTTGCATGCCGCGGCCTTGTTCTCACATGACGCCGCCGTGGCGGCCCTCTTGAACAACAGGGCCGATCCTCTGGCCCGTGACAACGTCGGCCTGACGCCCCTGCAGAAAAGCATCGCTTGGGCCAAAACGGCCGCGACCACCGCGGAGATGCTGGGCTTGCCGGAACCGGACGAGAGAGCCGCCGCCCAACGGAGGGCGAAATGCAGCGAACTGCTCGCCCGCGCCGCGAGGGAAGCCGCGCCGCCGGCATGGGCGGACGCCATCGACGGCGGAGCCCTCTCGTACAACCAGCTCCTTCTTTCCGACCGTTTCGGTTTGGCGGTCGGCGGCCGTTATTTCCAGGTTTTCACCACCACGATTTTCGACCACCTGTGGTTTCTTTGGTTGCTGATGCTGCTCGTCACGGGGTTCGCGGCGGCGGTGAAACTCGGCTTGTCGCCCACCGGACGCGGGATTTGGTGGATTCCGGCATTCAGCCTGGTGCCGCAGTGGTTGATGAGCGGGATCGGACCGGATCTGTGGATGGGATTGCTCCCTCCGCCGCACATGGTGCTGTATTACGGAAGTTTCTTCTGGTTCGGCGCGGCGGTCTTCGCCCGCAATGGTATGGCGACGTCGTTGGGATCACGCTGGAAAATTCTCCTGCCGCTGGGTCTGTTCGTCTTTCTGCCGGCCGCGTTCGTTACACTCGGAGACCGCGTCGCCTCGACCGTGGTGCAGGCGGCCGCCGCGTGGCTGATCACGCTGGGCATCATCGGAATTTTCCGCCGGTATTGTTCCGCGCTGGGTTCTTGGGCCCAATGGTTTTCCGATTCCACCTATTGGCTGTATCTGGCCCATTTTCCTTTGGTGGTCGCGGCGCAGCTCCTTGTCGCCGGTTGGGTGGCGCCGGTGCTCCTGAAATTCCTCCTGGTCAACGCGGTGGTTGTTTTCCTTCTGCTTGTTTCATATCAGGGTTTCGTGCGCTACACATGGCTGGGCACCTTACTCAATGGTCCGCGCCGCCGCCCCGGATCGCCCGGCAAGGCCTGATTGTCGGGAATCAGCACAGGGTGTTTGCCGCGGATGCTTCGCGGTGCTAATTTTTTAGCCGAGTCGTTCATGTCCTCGCCCGCCCACAGCCATCCAGGCAAAGACCTCGGCTACGATGTCTATGGTGTCCCGCCCGACGGCTCGCTTTGGAAAGCCCTGCGCATCCTCGTCATTTTTCTGCCTCCCCTCGGGGTGCTGGTTGCGATGGTGGCGCTTTGGGGTGGATGGTTCCGCCCGGTCGATTTCGCGCTCTTTGCTGTAATATACCTCGCCACCGGCTTCGGCATCACGGTCGGTTTCCACCGTCTCTTCACACACCGCTCGTTCAAAACATCCCCTGCCGTCGTATGGACGCTTGGTATTCTCGGCAGCATGGCCATCGAGGGTCCGCTCGGGTGGTGGGTGGCCACGCATCGGCGGCACCACCGGCACTCGGATGAGGCGGACGATCCTCATTCACCCCACGCCGGGCGCCTCCCCGGTTGGTCGGGGAAGCTCAAGGCGTTGCTGCACGCGCATGTCGGATGGAGTTTCCGTGGGGACTGCACCGACACGGACTTGCGGCGTTATGCCCCAGACATCCTCGCCGACGAGCGCTTAATGAAGATCAACCGTCTCTTTCCGGTCTGGGTCATTGCCGGGTTGGTTTTGCCGGCCTTCGTCGGCTGGCTGGTCGAGCCGACATGGCGCGGAGCCTTGCTCGGACTGCTTTGGGGCGGCCTGGTGCGTGTTTTCATGGTGCATCACGTGACGTGGAGCGTGAACAGCATTTGTCATATGTGGGGCAGCCGGGACCACGACACAGACGACGAGAGCCGCAACAATTTCTGGGTCGGGGTCCTTGCCCTCGGCGAAGGCTGGCACAACAACCATCATGCTTTCCCGACCAGCGCGCGGCACGGGCTGCATTGGTGGCAGCTCGACACCAGCTGGCTGCTCATCCGCTTGCTTGCTGTCTCCGGTTTGGCGCGCGACGTCAAGACCGCCAAACCGCACGGCACACCCCTGCCCCGGCATGATTCCGGGGCTTAAACTCGGGTCTCTCCCGGCAGGCGACCGTCGCCGCAGGTTGCTTGACCGCCTTGGCTGGCTGCCGGTCAACATTTTGCAGGCGTTCAGCTTCGCGGTGGTGTGTCTGGTGCTGATTCCTGCTGCGCTGCTGGTGCACCGCTTGACGGGAAACTGCCGTATTCCGCTCTGGATGGCCCACCGCTGGTGGGGGCCCATCGTGGTCGGGGGCGGCTTGGCCCGCTTGCGGGTGAGCGGACGGCAATATTGGAAGCCCAACCGTCCCTTTCTTGTCGTCTGCAATCACCAGTCGTATTTCGACATTCCCGTCCTTTACAGCGCATTGCCCGCACCGATTCATTTTCTCGGGCTCGACTATCTCGCCGACTGGCCGGGGATCGGTTCATTCGGTCGCGCAGTCGGAACGATTTATTTGAGCCGGCACTCGTCTTACCGCTCCGGCAAAACGGTCGGCGAATTGCGCGACTATTTGCTCGAGGGAAAGACCACAGTGGTTTTTCCGGAAGGCACGCGCTCGCCAGACGGGCGTATTGGTCCGTTCTCGCCGATCTTGCTGGCCGCCGCGATTGAAGCCGGTGCCGATATCCTGCCCGCCGCCATCGACGGTTCGCATCGTGTCATGCCGCGCGGCGGCAGCTTCCTTTTCCGTCCTTCGGTCGTCGAGGTCCGCATCGGCGAACCGATCCCCACCGCGGGCCTGCATATATCGGATCGTCGGGAACTGGCTGGGAGAGTCCGTGCCAGCGTTTGTTCCTTGCACGAAGGCGAGACGGTGGGGGTGCCGGGGTGTGTGGATTATCCCGCGATGGCGGGATGATTCTGCGGGGGCGCCGAGGATTTTGCCGAAACCTTCACTTTCGCCCACCGTGAGGGCTTTCCCGCTGGCCATGAAAGGAAATTTTCTGACTTTGTATTTGAGGCCTTTTTCTTTCGCCGCCCATTCGGTCAGCCCGACGCTGGCCACTTGCGGTTCGCAGTAAGTGCAGCCCGGGAAGAAATCCACCTTGCGGGGCGATTTGCCGGCGCGGGTCAAGGTGGGGGTATGCGGATTACCCCGCAATGAACGGATAAATAGGCATCACCGCAGTGGCGGGCCCGCCCGATAGGGCATAGTAGGGTTGCCCTTCAAAGGTAGATCGAGGATACGCGATGGTATGATGTCGGAGGATGATCCGGTGCCAACTGGGATCTCCACCCACAATAGCGCACAAGAACCCATGACGAGGCCGCTGCACCGTCTCATCGCCTACCACCTGTCACTTTTTCACCACCGTTTGTCCCACAACTCTCCCCTCTTTTGGGTTAGGGTGAAAGATTGTGGTTCTCATTTTTAATTAAAGGTAGATCAAAAATCTCAGCACCCGGACAATCCTTGGTTTAATTTTCTGTTATCATGAAAAATAAAGTCACCGCGTTGATTTTCTGCTGCTCTTTGGTTCTTGGATTTGGTCAGGTGCTCGGTGCGGAGGATGTGGGGGGAGGTATCGAGCACCTTGGCCTTGATGAGCTTAAAACTAACTCATCAACCAGTGTCCCAGCCAAT
>CAMBSX010000053.1 GCA_945870655.1 Chthoniobacter flavus
TCAGGCTCGGTGTAGGATTGCTTGGGTGGCTTGTCGAGGGACACTTTTTGGAGTTCGGGGGACTCCACGGTGTCCAAGGTCACTTCCATGGCGAAGATCCCGGGCGCACCGCGTTCTTTCCTCTCGGCGAGACGCGCCTCGCGGCGGGCTTTCTCCTCCTCGATTTCGGCCAGCCGGGTCTTCTTGTTCAAGCTCACGGCATTTTCTTCGATACGGGTGACCAGACGATCGTAATCCTCGCGGATGTAGTGGAATTCAGGGTCGGCCGCGACGCGGGATTCGCTGGCGGTGCGCAGGTGCGGAACAAGGGCGGCGACATTGCCGGCTGGGGCGAACTGGCGCGCGGGAACCTCATCATATCCGAGGGGGTTCTTGAGGGAGCCCTCGCCGACATCATCCTGGTCGGTGAGCGAAGGGAGTACGATGTCGGAAGCGACGCCACGTAACTGCGTCGATCCGCCTTTGACCCGGTAGAATTTCTGGATGGTGAGTTTCACTGCGCCGGCGTCGCGGGCCTGAGCGAAGAAGGGCATGAAGCGTTGGACGTCGATCAGGGTCTGGACCGTGCCCTTGCCGAAGCTTTGTTCGTCGCCGACCACGATGCCGCGGCCGTAATCCTGAAGGGCGGCCGCGAAAATTTCGCTGGCTGAGGCGCTGAGGCGATTCATCAAAACGATGAGCGGCCCCTCCCAGAGGACGCTCGGGTCGGAGTCGGCCATGGGATTGATGTTTCCGTCGGTATCCTTGGCCTGTACCACGGGGCCTTTGGGAATGAAGAGACCGGTGAGGCGGATCGCTTCGTCAAGCGAGCCACCACTGTCGCGGCGCAGATCGATGATCAGCCCCTCGATTTTTTCCTTTTTGAGGCGCTTGAGGAGAGCGGAGACGTCCTTGGTCGTGCTGCGCGCGGGTTGGCCGCGTTGGTTCATATTGGCGTAAAAGCTGGGCAGAGTGATCCATCCGATCCGCGTGTCGGCGCCGTCCGGACCAAGAGTGTCGATGACCTGCGCTTTGGCCTGCTGGTCTTTGAGTTGGACCTCGTCGCGCACGATGGAGATGACCTCAAGCTTGGAGGGGTCGGGGGAGGCGGCGGGGAGGACCTGGAGACGCACGGTGGTTCCCTTTTTGCCGCGGATGCGTTCGACCACGCGGTCGAGCTTCATGTCGACGACGTCTTCAAATTCTTGGTCGTCTTGGGCCACGGCGGCAATGCGGTCGTTGACCTTGAGCTTGCCGCCACGGTCGGCCGGTCCGCCGGGAACGAGTTCGACAATTTTGGCGTAGCCGTCATCGCTGCGGAGTACGGCGCCGATGCCGACCAGAGAGAGCCCCATCTGGATGTTGAAATTATCCAGCGCGCGCTGGCTCATGTATTCCGAGTGCGGGTCGTAGCTCTGGGCCAGCGCGGAAAGAAACGTGGTGGCTTGGTCCTCTCGGTTCTCTTCCTGCAGTGTCTTGAGCAGGCGTTCGTAGCGCTTAGTAACAGTTTCGACCGGGGTGCGTTTCGGGGGGGAGGCGGGGGCGGCTTCGGCGGTTTCCGCGGACTCGGACGCCCCGCCATCTTTGGAGGCCTCTTCGCGTCTTTTTGCCGCAGCCTCCTCCAGGGCCTGGTCGGCGATAATGGCTTGGAGGAGTTCGGCTTCGAGCCGGTCGGACCAAATTCTGTCCGCCTCCGCCTCGGTGGCCGGCCACGGGAGTTTGTCGCGGTTGATTTGCGCGGTGCGGTCGCTGTCAAAGGTAAAGTCCCCTTGGAGTCTTTCCCCGATCCAGTTCACGCGTGACTCGACACGCGAAATAAAGCGGTCGTAAATGTCATAAGCCGGCTTGAGATTTCCGGCAAGGATATCCTCGTGGATCCATTCCCCGTGCTTCGAGGTGAACTCGTCGATGTCGCCCTGGGTGAAGAAGAGGCGGTTGTAGTCGAGCAACTCAAGGTAGCGGTCGAGGGCTTTGCGGGCTTGGGTGACGCCGGGCTCGACTTCGTTGTTGAGGCGCTGGCGGCTGAAGTGCGCGCTCTCGAGCATCCGGGCGACTGTCTGGGTGATTTCGCCCAGCCGGTTCCCGTCTTTCTCCGGTTTGTCGGCACCGGCGGGGGCGAAGGCGGCGAAGGAGAGGCCAAGGGCCAGAGCGGTCAGGCGGAAAGACTTCATCGGGTTATGACCAAGAGGTCGCCGTGACTGACGCATTGCGCAAGGAAAATGAGACACGTAAGTTGGACCAAGCATCCATGTTGAAGTTCAAAACATTTACCGGCGGCCCTTACGCGACGAACTGCTTTCTGGTCGAGGCGCCCCGGGGGAAGATCCTCTTCGATGCCCCGGAAGGAGCCGACAAGCAGTTTGCCGGGGAAAAAATCGACCTTCTCGTCTTGACCCACGGGCACTGGGATCACACGGCGGACGCCGCGGCGGTGCAGAAACGCCAAGGGTGTCCGGTGGTCTGCCACTCCGATACGGTGCCGATGGTGTCGGAGCAGGATTTTTTTGAGCGCCACGGGTTCGCTTTGCGGGTTGTACCGGTTGTCCCCGATGGAGTGCTGGCGGAAGGTCGCGGCCAAGACTTGCTCGGGCTCGCGACAGACGTGCTTGATGTCCCGGGGCACTGTCCGGGGAGCCTGTGTTTTTATTTGCCGGAGCAAAGCACGCTGATTGGCGGTGACGTTCTTTTTCGCGGGGGGATCGGCCGTTGGGACCTGCCGGGTGGGAACGGTGAGGTTCTCTTGAGGGGGATCCGCGAAAAAATTTTTCCGCTGCCGGGCGGGACGGTCGTGCTGGCGGGACACGGTCCGGCCACCACGGTGGCGGAGGAAAAAGCGAGCAATCCGTTCCTGCGCGGGTGAGCCGGCTGGTTTTTGCTCTTGGAGAATCGCGCCAAGCCGCGTAATCCTCAAATTTCCGGTCCACCCACCTTTTCTACCACTATGCCCAATTACGCTTACACTGCTCTGGATGCCCGCGGCCAAGAAGTCAGCGACACCCTCGAGGCGGGCAGTGAGCAAGAGGCAATCGCAGCGCTGCGACAGGCGGGTTACTACCCCACCAGCGTGGTTGAGGCGGGTAAAGCGGCCAAGGCGGCCGCCCGGGGAAAGGCAGGCACCAAGGCTCCGAAGGCAAAGGGCGCGGGACTGAAGAAGGAGATCAAAATCGACATCCCCTTTCTTGAGCGTAAGACCATCAAGCCGAAGACCTTGATGATTTTTACCCGGCAGCTGGCGACCCTGATCGACTCTGGGCTGCCCTTGTTGCGAGGGTTGACCGTTTTGGGCAAGCAGGAGCCGGATCCGGTCTTGCGCAAGACGATCGGCAAGCTGGCCGATTCGGTGCAGGGAGGAAGCACATTTTCGGACGCCCTTTCCCAGCACCCGAAAATTTTCAACAAGCTTTACGTCAACATGGTGAAGGCCGGCGAGTTGGGCGGCGTGATGGAACTTGTTCTGGTCCGTTTGGCCGACTTCCAAGAGAAAGCGCAAAAGCTGAAGAACAAGGTCGTTTCGGCCATGTTCTACCCGATTATCGTCCTGGTCATTGCTGTGGCCATCATGGCTTTCCTCCTCGTTTATATCGTGCCGAAGTTCGAGCAGATTTTTGCCGACATGCTCGGGGGCAAGCCGTTGCCCGCCTTGACTGAATTCGTCATCGGCGCGAGCCGCTTTTTTCAAAACCAGTGGTATCTCATCATCGGCGGGGGTGTTGTGCTCGTCGTGCTCTACACCTTTGCCGGGCGAACGGCGAAGGGTCGTACGGTTATCGATGCTCTCACCCTGCGGGCTCCGCTCTTCGGCAGCCTGATTAAAAAAGGCTCCATCTCGCGCTTCAGCCGGACACTTGGAACGCTGGTGACAAGCGGCGTGCCCATCCTGCAGGCCTTGAACATCACGCGGGACACGGCAGGCAACACAATCATTGCGGACGCCATCCAACACGTGCACGACAGCGTGAAGGAGGGCGAGTCGATCGTTTCCCCCCTCGAGAAGAGCGGTATTTTCCCGCCTATGGTCGTGAGCATGATCGACGTTGGCGAGGAAACCGGTCAGTTGCCGGAGATGCTGCTCAAAGTGGCCGATGTGTACGACGACGAGGTGGACAACACGGTGGCCGGTCTGACTTCTCTGCTCGAGCCGATCATGATTGTCTTCCTTGCCGTGGTGGTCGGAACGATTGTTATCGCGCTTTTCCTGCCGCTGATCAGCATCATCAGCGGGTTGCAAGGCGCGTGAGTCGGGGGACGGCCCCGGTGTGCGCCGCAGGGAAAGGTAACTTACGGCGTGGATTCAGGACGCAAGCAGGCGATCGAGACCGCCGAGGCAGATTTGCGACCAAGTTTCCAACCGGTCATGCTGCGCTCGCAGTTCGGCCGCGGTAAAAAAAGCGGGGTTCCGGATCGAGTCCTCGCGCGGGCGGATGTCGGGTGAGTCGACCTCGACAAGGTGGACCACGCCCAAATGAACGCGGCCGACCTCGTTGCTATCGTCATTGATCAGGGCCACGGCGCGTTGCCGGTAGGGACCAGGAATTTCCAATTCTTCATGCAACTCGCGTTCGACCGCCCGGAGATACGCGGCCCGGTCGAAATGGGCGGCGTGCGTGTCGCCGTCATTCATGTGGCCGCCGATCCCGAGGGACATCTTGGCGTGGAGCCGAGCTTCACCTCCGGATTTGCCGCGTGTGTAGCCCAGTACGCGGTCGCCGTGCCGCAGGACGAGGTAAGGAATGATCTGCTTGTATGACGGGTCCGCCTCAGCGGAGGGGCGGGGCAGGAAAAGGTTGCTTTGCGGGTCGAGGAAAGCGGTCAGGTAGCGATCGGCTTCCAGGCTCAAGCCCTGAAAGGCGCCGAGGGTTTCGAAAACGTGGCGCGGAACAACGAGGATATTTTCGGGGGTGTCTGACACGTTGCGGAGGTTATCGGCGGTATGGCTTTTGGCCATCCGGAAAACAAATTGCGCCCTCCGCTTGCCAGCCTTGGCGGGCCAACTAATCTTGCCATATGGCCATCCCTGAGTTCGTGCATCTTCATTTGCACACCGAGTACTCCATGCTCGACGGTGCGGTGCGTGCGGCGGACTTGATGCGCAAAGTCACGGAGACCGGCATGAGGGCAGTGGGGATGACCGATCACGGGGTGCTTTATGGTGCGGTCGAGTTTTACAAGGAGGCGCAAAAGGCAGGGGTCAAGCCGGTCCTAGGTTGTGAGCTTTATCTCGCGCCGGGTTCGATGCACGAGAAAAAGGCCTCTTCGGGCAAGGATGCGGCCTTCCACTTGACCGTCTTGGCCGAGACGAACGAGGGGTGGGCCAATCTGGTCAAACTGGTCAGCGCGGCGCACCTCGAGGGCTTCTACTACAAGCCGCGGGTCGACAAGGAGCTGCTGGCCCGGCACGCCAAGGGGCTCATCGGCTTGAGCGGCTGCCTTAAGGGGGAAATCAACAGCGCCATTCTCCAAGGCAATCCGAAGCGCGGGCGCGATCTGGCCGGACAATACCGTGACATTTTCGGGAAGGAGAATTTCTTCGTTGAGATCCACGATCATGGGATGGATGCCCAGCGCGAGGCCAACCCGCAGCTCATCCGCTGGGCGGGCGACATGGGGCTCGGGTTGGTCGCGGCCAATGACGTCCACTTTCTCGAGCGGTCCCACCACGAGGCCCACGATGTGATGGTCTGCATCGGCACGGGGGCCAACGTGACCGACGAACGGCGGTTGCGCTATCTGCCCGAACTCTATTTGAAGACCCCGGCGGAAATGGCGGAAATTTTCGGGGATCACCCGGAGGCGCTGTCGAATACGGCGCGCATCGCTGACCGCTGCGACGTGACGATGGAATTCGGGAAGTCGCGCTTCCCGGTTTTTCACCCGCCCGAGGGGCGGACCCGCGAGGGTTACCTGCGCGAACTTTGCCGCGAGGGATTCGGTCGTCGCTATGGGGATGGCACTCCGGAGTTGCAGGAGCGGCTCGATTATGAGCTCGGTGTCCTCGAAAAACTCGGCTTCACCAGTTATTTCCTCATCGTCTGGGACTTCATCCATTACGCCAAGCAGCGCGGAATTCCGGTCGGACCGGGCCGCGGTTCGGCCGCCGGTAGCATGGTGGCCTATGTGCTCGGCATCACGGACCTCGATCCGGTGCGCTACGGGCTCATCTTCGAGCGGTTTTTGAATCCGGAGCGGGTCAGTCCACCTGACATCGACGTCGACTTCTGCCAGGCGCGCCGCGGGGAGGTGATCGAATACGTGCGGCAGAAATACGGGGAGCGCTGCGTCTCCCAAATCGTGACTTTCAACCAGCTGGGGGCCAAGAGCGTGGTACGCGACGTGGCCCGGGTTCTCGGCATGAGCTACGGGGAGGGTGACCGCATCGCCAAAATGATCCCCAACGAGTTGAACATCACGCTCGCTTCGGCCCGGGAGAAAAACCCCGAGTTGAAGCAAGCCATCGAATCCGAACCCGGCACCCAGCAATTGTGGGGCTACTCCACGGTGCTCGAGGGCTTATCCCGCAATGCCGGTATCCACGCTGCGGGCGTCGTCATCGGCGACCGCGATCTTTCCGAGATAGTCCCCCTCTGCCGAGGGAAGGAAAACGAGGTCGTGACCCAGTTCTCCATGGAGCCGCTCGGCGATCTTGGCATGCTGAAAATGGATTTTCTCGGTCTGAAAACCCTTACCGTCATCCGCGATGCCGAGGAGTTGATCCGGCGGCACGTTCCCGGGTTTGACATCGAGAAAGTCCCGGTCGACGACCAGGCGGCTTTCGATGTCCTCAACCGGGGGGAGACGGTGGGAATCTTCCAATTTGAAGGTGGCATGTCGCGCTACTGCCGCAATTTCGGCTTCAACAGTCTCAACGACATGAACGCGCTCTGCGCGCTTTACCGTCCGGGTCCCATGGCCCTCATCCCCGACTATATCAAGCGCAAGAAGGGCCAGACGAAGATCAATTACGACCATCCACTCCTTGAAAAGGTCGCCAAGGAAACTTACGGCATTCTCATTTACCAAGAACAAGTGCAGCAGGCGGCCAACCTTCTGGCCGGCTACAGTTTGGGGCAAGCCGATCTCCTGCGTCGCGCCATGGGCAAAAAGGACAAGGAGAAGATGGCCAAGGAGCGGGTCAACTTCATCGCGGGGTGCCGGGAGCACAATGACATCCCGGAGAAAAAAGCGACGGCCATCTTTGACCTTTTGGAAAAATTCGCCGACTACGGATTCAACAAAAGCCACAGTGCGGCCTATTCGCTCATCAGTTACCGGATGTGCTGGCTCAAGGCGCACCATCCGGTCGAGTTCATGTGTGCGGTGCTGAGCAACGAGGTGGATGACACGGACAAAATTTCCTTCTACGTCGACGAGGCGAAGCGGATGGGATTGACCATCCTCCCTCCCGGGTTGAACAAGAGCATGCTCAAGTTCGCCCCCGAGAGTCACGGGGAGAGCATGGCCATCCGTTTCGGCTTGAGCGGGATCAAGAATGTGGGCGAGGCCTCCATGGGGGAAGCCATCGCTGAACGGGAATCACGCGGCGAGTTCCGCTCGCTGGAAGATTTCGCCGCGCGGATGGACCCGCGGGCTGTGAATCGCAAGTCGATGGAGTGCCTGGTCAAGTGCGGCGCCTTTGATTTCACCGGCGAGGAGCGCGCACAGATGGTCGAAGATCTGGAGCCTGTCCTCGCGGCCAGTGCTTCCGCACACCGCGACCGCAGCGCGGGCCAGCAAAGTCTTTTCGGCGAAGAATCGCTTCCAGCCTCGGGACGGACCTCGGGGACGCGGCGGGCGCGGCCGTTTGCCGAGGCCGAGTTGCTCTCCTTTGAAAAAGAATTACTTGGTTTTTACGTCACGGCGCATCCTCTCGACCCGTACCGCGAGTCTCTGGAAAATGCCAAGTTCAGCCGTGTTGCTGCTCTCGGGGAAATGGACGACCGGGCGACGGTCACGGTCGCCGGTCTGGTTGACACGGTGGAAAAAAAATTCACCAAATCCACCGGCAAACCCTGCGCCTTCCTTACCCTGGAGGACTTCACCGGCAAAGTTGAAGTGCGCGTCTGGAGCGAAGCGTTCGAGAAATTTCTCCCCCAACTGGTCCCGGGCAAGGTCGTCCACATCACCGGTCGCCTCGACAAGCGCGACGACAAGCCCGCGGTCACGGCCTCGGATATCAAGCCGCTGCCGCCGGCCCCCGGGACCGAGACGCCGGTGGTGCTGCGTTTGCCCGCGGGCCGGTCCGGTCGCCGCGAACTCGAGGATTTGCGCTCGGCCGTCCTCGACTTCCCCGGCCGCCGGCCCTTGGTGCTGGAATTCGTGGCCCGCGACGGGAGCACGCGGCGGGTTCATGCGGGGGACGATTTCAAGGTCGGCAATGAAGAAAAGTTGCGCGCCGCATTGAACGGATTGCTCGTCAATTGAGTCGGTTGCATCATGAGTCGTCCCGCCCTGCTAGCCGCCTACGAGAAAATGTCCGCCCTGCTGGACAAGCTCCCGGGCTCACTGCAGGAGCCCATCCTGCGCGAACTCGATCCAATCAAAGAAATTTTCCTCCGCCAGCGGGCGCCGCGCATCGCCTTGCTCGGGGAGGCGGGGCTCGAATTGCCCGCCTTGGTCAATGCCCTGGCTGGCCGCACTGTCGTGCACGCTCCTTTGTTGCGCGGGCCATGGACCGTGGTGCGGGGGGCGGGCACAGTCGAGTTGGCTGATTTGCGCGAGTCCGGTTCGTCACCGCCGGAACCTGCCGACCTCTATCTTTTCGTGGGGTCCGTCCACGCCGGGTTGGGCGCGGATGCTCGGCGGGCTGCGGAAGTGCTTGCCTCGGCCGCTTCACGGGCAGGGGGCAGTCCCGCCGGTCTGGCCGTCATGGTCTTGGGCGACCGTGCAGAGACTTCGGCGGTCTTGTCGTCTCTGGCGGGCGCGGGTGCGTCTGCTTCGGTCGTTTTCTCGACGCATTTGCCGCGCCGCGGTATCGAAGCGGGCTTTCCTCCGGAGGAGCGATCAGCTCTTGGCGACCGTTTGTGCGACTATTTGCCGGAAGATGCGCAACTGGAGTTGGCCCGCTTTCTCGCCGCGCGCGGGGCGCAGGCCCGCCTTGCTGGCACGGTCCTGAAGTCCTTCGGTGCGGTGGCCGGCGTGATCGGCATGCAGCCGCTGCCGCTCGCCGATTTTCCGGTTCTTCTCTCCCTCCAGATGTTCATGGTTTCGCTTATTGTTTATGTCAGTGGTCGCGATTTTTCGCCGAGGTTGGCTGGCGAATTCGCCGCTTCGCTCGGAATCGGCGTCAGCGCGGGAATTGTCTTCCGGGAGGCGGCGCGCGCCGCGGTGAAAATACTTCCCGTCTGGGGCCACATGATTTCCGGCGGGGTGGCAGGGGCGGGGACCTATGCGCTTGGCCGTGCGGCCATTGCTTACTTTATCGACGGACACACTGCCTCCGGTCTCCGCCTGCCTTGGCGCCGGGACAGATCCTTGCCGCCGCCGGAACGCTGATCATGGCGCGACTCGCCCTCAGCCCTGACCGGTTCTTTTCCGGAACCTGCGCGTGGAGTTACGACGACTGGCGTGGTGTCTTTTATCCCCACGATTTGCCGCGGAACCGGTGGCTTCGGTTCTACGCACAGCAATTTCCGGCAGTGGAAATGGATTTGAGTTCTTATCATGTCCCTCCGGCACGCACCGTAGAACAGTGGGTCGACTTGGCCGGGCCCGGTTTCCGCTTCTGCCCGAAGTTGCCAAGGACCCTGAGTCACGAAAAGCGACTCGAGGATCCCGGTCCGGAGATTGCCATGCTGCGGCTGCTCGCGGATGAACTCGGGCCGTGCTTCGGATGCGCCTTGCTGCAGTTGCCGCCGTCATTCCATGCGCGGCCCCACGAGGAAAAAGTGCTGCGCAGGTTCCTCCGGGAGTGGCCGGACCATGTTCCACTGGCCGTTGAGTTCCGCCACGACAGTTGGCACACGCCTCACAGCGCGCGGATTCTCGAGGAGCACGGTGCTGCCTGGGTGTGGGACGATGCTTTGGCCCTGGGTGAGCAAAAGCATGCGGGCTTTGGATTCCTGCCGGTCACGGCAAGGCATCTTTACGTGCGGTTGCTCGGTGACTTTCGGACCAAATACAGTCCCCAAAGCAAGGAATCGCACCGCTACGGGCGCATTCTTTGGCCACGCGAGACAGCGCTCGAGCACTGGGCGGTGAAATTACGTCATCACGCCGATGCCGCGGCGATTTATGTTTTTGCCAGCAACCACTATGAGGGGATGGCGGTGGAGACGGCGCGGCGCCTCGCCTCCAAAATCGGCCTGTCCCTGCCACCCCGGCCTGACTCGGGGTGCCAACTCGAACTGTTCGCCGGGAAGAGTCCCGCCTAGTCTTCCCCCATGCGTCTCCTCCTCGTCGACGGTCATTACTACGCCTACCGCTCATTTTTCGCCATCCGCAACCTGACCAACTCGTGCGGGGAGCCGACCAATGCCGTGTTCGGTTTCATCAAGGCCTTGCGCAAGATGTTGGCCGACGTCAAGCCAGACGCGGCCGCCGTGGTTTGGGATGCGGGCCTGCCGGAACGGCGGACGCAGCTCCTGCCTTCCTACAAACAGCAACGCGACGAGACCCCGGATGACCTCGCGCGGCAGTTCCCTGTCATCGAGGAAGCGGTAAGGGCGCTGGGTGTGCATAATGTCAGTTTGCCGGGCCACGAGGCGGACGACCTCATCGCCTCCTACGCCGCCGCCGCCCGCGACGGACAGGCCGAGGTCGTGATTGCCACGAACGACAAGGATATCTACGCGCTGGTCGGTGAAGGTGTACGTGTCTACTCCACCAACAAGACAGACCTCAAAGATCCGAAAGATGGCTTCAGCCTGCTCGGTCCGTTGGAGGTGGAAGAAAAGTGGGGCGTGCCCCCCGGGCGTATTCCCGATGTGCTCGCCTTGACCGGCGATGCGGTCGACAACATTCCCGGTTTGGAGGGCGTGGGGCCCAAGACGGCCGCCAAGCTGGTGCGCGAGCACGGACCGACGGCACTGCTCGCGGAAAACCCCGCCCTGATCAAAAACGAAAAGCTCCGCGGTAAAGTGGCCGCCGCCGCGGAACGGCTGCGAGACAATCTCGAACTGGTTCGCCTGGACTCCGACCTGCCGCTGCCCGTCGCGTTGCCCGGTTTGCACATCACCGCCGATCCCGCGGCAGTGGTCGAATTGGCCAGGAAGTGCGAGTTTCGCAGCTTGCTAGCCGAGTACGAAAAAAGGGCCGGAGAAGTTGCCTCGGTTGCGCAGGGTGAACTGTTTTGACTCCGGTTGCGGGCGACCCGTCGGCCCCGACCCCTCCGGTGCCGCTTTCTTCGGTGATTGCCAAACGGGCGGGGTAGCGTAAAAGAAGATTGATGAAAGTTTCCTCCTTTTTCGCGCTCCTGTGCCTCGCGGCCAACCTCGCCACAGCCCAAAGCACCCCCGTCGACTGGCAGACCCTCGCCACGGAGTTCTCCGAAGATGAGGCGGCCGCCAGTAGCAAGTACCAAGGTCAGATGATCACGGTAACCGGACCCGTTTCCGGCATCGCCCAAGGCGACATGACCACCGACAACCCCGCGGTCGCGGTGACCCTTTCCACTCCGGCCGGGCCGGGTCCCGACGTCAAATGCCTCTTCCAAAACGAGGATCTCCCCCAGAACTCCGAAATCTACGTCCCGAATGATGGAAGCGAAGCGATCCTGCGCAAGCGCGACAACGTGGGTAACGTCATTTCCTCCGAACCAATGGTCCAGACCGGCCAACAGATTGTGGTCACGGGGTCTTTCCTCGAATTCGACGCGGGCGACATCGTGCTACAGCACTGCCGGTTGGCCGGTGGGGCGGCGCAGTAGCCAGCAGGCTCGGATTGCTCCTGGGCCGAGTCTCATGGGCTTTTCCTTGCCGTTGGGGCAGGGGACCGCTTCAATACGCGCCTCGTATGATCGTCACGACAGACCAACTATTCAAAATCGCCTACGGAAAATACGCCGTCGGCGCCTACAACATCAACAACATGGAACAGACGCTCGGCCTGTTTCAGGGATGCATCGACAGCAAGGCGCCCTTTATCATCCAGCTCTCCAAAGGTGCCCGCAAGTACGCCGACAAGCGCATGCTCGAGGCCCTCATCCGCACTGCCGATGCCATGTATCCCGAGGCCGTTTTCGCCGTGCATCTCGACCATGGTGATGAAGAGACTTGCTATGACTGCATCGACTCCGGTTTTTACAGCTCGGTGATGATTGACGCGAGCCACGCGCCGTTCGACGAAAATATTGCCATCACCAAGCGGGTGGTCGAACGTGCCCACGCCAAGGGTATCAGTGTTGAAGCGGAGCTCGGTATGCTCGGCGGTGTGGAGGAAGACATCCACGTCGACGAAGGTCACGCCTGCTTGACCAATCCGGACGAAGCCAAGGAATTCGTGGTCCGTACCGGATGTGATTCGCTGGCCTGCGCCATCGGCACGAGTCACGGCGCCTACAAATTCAAGGGGCAGCAAAGCCTGCACTTCGACGTCCTTGAGAAGATCGAGGCTCTCTTGCCCGGCTTTCCCCTCGTCATGCACGGCAGTTCCAGCGTTCCGCAGGAAGAGGTCAAACGGATCAACGCCGCCGGCGGCAAACTCGACGAGAGTGCGCGCGGGGTAGACGAAAATGAATATTTGCCTGCCGCCAAGCTTGGTGTGACCAAAGTCAACATCGACACGGATGGGCGACTCATCTGGACCCGAGTGCACCGCGAGTTTTTCCATGACAAACCCGGCGATTTCGACTTCCGCCCGCCGGGTAAAATATTTGTCGAGGAATACGCCAAGTTCATTGCCCACAAGAACAAGATGCTCGGTTCTGCCGGGGAACTGCCCAACGTGCGCCAAGAGCTCGGCGTTTAGCCGACCGATATGTTATCGATCGCCGGGGAAATGCGGAGCGAAATCCGTGGCGTTCTCTTCCACGAGAGCACGATCATGAGCCGGCTCGACGAATTGGCCGTCCAAATTTCAGCCGACTACTCCGGGAAGGAACTCACGGTGCTAGCGGTGCTCAATGGCAGCCTCATGTTCGGTGCCGATCTCCTGCGCCGCCTCGAAATGCCGCTGCGCCTCGATTG
>CAMBSX010000054.1 GCA_945870655.1 Chthoniobacter flavus
ACGGAGTTTCGATGCTTGAGGCCTGACGCCGAGGATCAGTCGCGGAAGTTGGTATACTCCAGAGCGACGCCGAAGTCTTTGGTGCGGAGCGCGGCGATGGCGTCTTGGAGGTCATCGCGCTTTTTTCCGGTCACGCGGATTTGTCGGTCTTGCAGCGCGGACTGTATCTTCAACCCGGAGGCTTTGAGAAACTTGGAAATCTCCTTGGCCTTGTCCCCTTCCAGCCCTTGTTTGAAGACGAACAGCTGCCGCGCGTGGCCGAGGGGGGAGATGTCGGGTTCCTTCTGCTCGACGTTGCGCAGGTCGATATTTCGCTTGGCCAGTTTGTTCACCGCGATTTCGCGGAGACCCTTGAGGCGGGAAGCGTCCTCCGCGGTGAGGCGCAGGTTGCCGTCCTTCTCGATTTCAAGTTTGGCCTCCGAGCCCTTGAAGTCGAACCGGCTGGCCAGCTCGCGGCGGGCTTGGTCGATGGCGTTGAGAATTTCCTGACGGTCAACTTCGGAGACAATGTCGAATGTGGGCATAAGCGTGGGGTGTCGTTTGGGGGCGGCAGGACTCGAACCTGCAACCAAGCGATTATGAGCCGCCTGCTCTGACCGTTGAGCTACACCCCCGGATGGTGGCCAAGCATGAAGGGAGGGCCGTGAAACTTGAAGGAAAATGCGTGCCGAGGCGGTCAGGGGTCCGAGGCCAGAGCCTCCGCCCCGTGCAGGGCGTGGCGTGCCGCGCCGAGGAGGGCGGCGCGTTCGTTGAGGATGACGCGCAGGGGAATCTTCTCCATAAAATCGCTGAACCGCCCTTTGGCGAAAAGGGCCTGGAGCAAAGGAGGACGTTGGAGGAGGGGGAGAATTTTCGTCGCGATGCCCCCACCGATGAACACGCCCCCAGTCGCCATGGTTTTGAGCGCGAGGTTGCCGGCTTCGGCGCCGAGGATGGAGGAGAAGAGGTCCATGGTCTGAACGCAGAGCGGGCAGGAGTCCTCGAGCGCGGCGGCCGATATGATCGATCCAGCATCGCCGGTTTTGAGGGCTTCGCTGATGGCGGGTGTGGCCGGGGCGCGACCGGTCTCAAGCAGGAATCCGTAAATGTTGGGAATACCCATGCTGCCGCTCAAAACGCGTTCGCAGCTGACGTGACCGTAGGGCGCGAAAAGGTGCTTGAGCAGTTCGACTTCGAGTTCCGTGCGCGGGGCGAAGTCGGCGTGGCCGCCCTCGCAGGCAAAGGGAATGTGTTTGCGTCCGTCCCAGAAAATACCCGCTTCGCCCAGACCGGTGCCCGGCGAGATGACGGCCATATTGCCTGCGGCGGAAGGGTCGCCCGCGTGAAGAATGGCGAAGTCGGCTGGGTCCAGCTCACCGATGCCGTAAGCATTGGCAACGAGGTCGTTGATCAAGAAAGTTCCGCGGAAGCCGAAGCGGGCGCACTGGGTATCGGCATCAATCTCCCAGGGTAGATTGACCAGTTTGGCGCGGTGGCCACTGACCGGCCCGGGCAAGCCAAAGCACGCATAGTCCACGGACTCCCGTTCGTCGGCCAGAAACTCGGCCACAAGGTGCTCGAGGCTGGCGGCCGATCTGCTGGAAAATTTGGCCGCCCGCTGCAGCGAGAGCGGCGCGGCGGCGTCACTTCCGCCGGCGCGGAAGATGCCCAGCCATGTTTTTGTCCCCCCGACATCTCCGCCCAAAATGACCGGTCCGGCCCCCGCGGGGAGCGGTCGCATGGGATGCGGGTCGTCGGACTTGGGGTGGGCTGGTCTATGCAGAGCGGCCACGGGTGGGAAGTTCAGGCAGGATTTTCCCAATGACGCCCGTCGCGCTGGAGAAGTTTTTCGGCCGCCGCAGGGCCCCAGGTGCCGGCTTCGTAGTCGGGGAAATCGCGCGGAGGCAAAGCACCCCAGACGTCGAGGATGGGATTCACGATGCGCCACGAGGCGTCGACGCTGTCTTCCCGGTGGAAGAGTGTCATATCACCGATCATGCAATCGTGCAGGAGGGTCTCGTATCCGGTGGCGGGTGACTGCTGGCCGAACTCGTTGTAGTTGAAGTCGAGCGGGATGGTGTCGACCACCACGGCCGGACCGGGTCTTTTCGCCCGGATCATGATGGTGATACTTTCCTCGGGTTGGATATTGAGGATGAGGGCGTTGGGGCCGGCCTCACTGTGGACTTTTTCGCCGAAGAGCATCAAGGGGGTGCGCTTGAATCGCATGACGACCTGGGTGAGGTGCTTGGCCAGGCGCTTGCCGGTGCGGAGGTAAAAGGGCACATCGGCCCAACGCCAGTTTTCCACGAAGAGGCGCATTGCCGCGTAAGTTTCGGTGTTGGAGCGCGGGTCGACACTGGGCTCGTCCCGGTAGGCCGGCACCTGATGTCCGTCGACCACCCCCGCACCGTATTGTCCGCGCACGCAGTTCTCGATGACCTCTTCGGGCTCCATCGGACGGATCGCGTCGAGGACTTTCACTTTCTCGTTGCGCACGGCGTCGCCGCTGATGCTGCCGGGCGGTTCCATGGCGATGAGGGAAAGGACGCTGAGCATGTGGTTCTGCACCATGTCGCGGAGCACACCATAGTGGTCGAGGTAGCCACCGCGGTTCTCCACCCCGAGCGACTCGGCGACGGTAATCTGCACGCTGTCCACGTAGCGGCGGTTCCAGTTCGGTTCGAAGATCATGTTGGCGAAACGGAAAACCATGATGTTCTGCACGGTCTCCTTCCCGAGGTAGTGATCGATGCGGTAGACCTGCGACTCTTGCAGGAACTTGTGCAGTTGGTTGTTGAGTTCGCGGGCCGTATCAAGGTCGCGTCCGAAGGGTTTCTCAATGATGACGCGGCGGTAGCCCTCGGGCGTTTCGTGCAGGAGGCCGGCACCGCCGAGTTGTGCGGCGACCGTGCCGAAGAGAGTCGGCGTCACGGCAAGATTGAAGACCACGTTTTGCCCCGGGATGTTCCGCTCCTGCTGCACGCGGGCGATTTTTTCCTTCAAAGCGGTGAAGACGGCGGTGTCGTTGAAATCGCCGGCGATGTAGTAGCAGGCGGAGACAAACGGATCCCATTCGGCCGGATCGACCGGGTGGGTGGCGAACTGTTTGATGTCCGTGGTCAATTGCGCGCGAAAAGCATCGTCGTCGCCCGGAGTGATGGCGACGCCGATGATGGCGAAGCGCTCGGGTAGCAGGCCGAGGCACCTCAGGTTGAAGAGCGAGGGGATAAGCTTCCGCTTGGTCAGGTCGCCGGATGCTCCGAAGATGACAAAGGTGCAGGGTGGGCCGGGGCGGCGATGATCGGGCAATGTTGGGCGGGTATCGGGCATGACTAGAGACGAGTCTGCCGTTACCCAAACGCTTGCTCAATGCGAAAAGGCACGGGCCTTGCTTGGCAGGGAAGGCACATGGAGCTAGGGTTTTGTCACCGTCCGGTATGGCGGTTTTTGTTTCCAGCGGATGAAGCTAATCGACCGTTACATAGGGCGTGGCGTGGTAATCACCACGATCTACGGCCTTTTCGTGCTCAGTCTGGTCCTTGTTCTGGGCAACATTTTCAAGGAATTGCTCGACTTGATGATCAACCGGGATGTCCCGGTGAAATATCTCTTCATGTTCATGCTCTATGTGCTGCCGTTTTCTTTCACTTTCACGGTGCCTTGGGCTTTCCTTACCGCGGTCCTGCTCGTCTTCGGGCGGATGTCTGCCGACAACGAGATGGTGGCTTTGCGGGCTTGCGGGACGAGCCTGCTGCGCGTTTGCCTGCCGGTTCTGGGCGTGGCCGTCCTGCTCAGCGCATTCACCTTTTGGATCAATACCACGATCGCTCCGCAGGCGCTTGACGCGATGCGCAACTCGATCGCCACCATCGCCCGGAGCAATCCGCAATCCCTGTTTGTGGCCGACGAGGTGATTGATGAATTCGCCGGGCGGAAAATTTTTGTCGGTGGAAAGGACGGTAACCGTCTGTCCAATGTCACCTTGATTGAAGAGGCGTCGGGTGCCCAGCCCGAGCGGATTATTCTGGCGCAGGAAGGTGAGATCGATGTCGACGACGAGGGGGGTGAATTGCTGCTGACTTTGCGCCATGCGAGGTTTGAGCAGCGCGACAGCAAAGCACCTGACGATCTTGCCAAAATCCGGCACGGCATTTCGGTGGGCGAGGCCACGGTCTCCATCCGGTTGCTTGACCTGGTCAACAACTACTGGCTTTCGAAGCCGTTGCGCGCTTACACCCTGCGCGAATTGTGGGAATATTTGCCCGAGGCCGAAACACAAAACGACCCGGGGCTGGTCAGCAGGATCAAAGTGGAAATGAGCAAGCGTCTGTCCCTTTCACTGGCCTGCATTGCCTTTGCCATCGTGGCCATGCCGCTGGGTGTGACTGCGCAGCGCAAGGAAACTTCCATCGGTTTTGCCATCAGTCTCGCCCTCGCCTTCGGCTATTTTTTCTTCGTCGTGCTGGCCGAAATGCTCCGCGACGATGTCGCCTTGCATCCCTACCTTTTGCTTTGGGTGCCGAACATTCTTTTCATCGGCATCGGGGCATGGTTGCTGCTGCGCTTGGACCATCGTTGACCGCAGGCGGGTCGATAGTGCGTCGGGGACGCTCTGCGCCACCGCGATTTCAAAGGCTGCGGCCGGCGGCTTGGACGAAGGGCCGCAGTTCGCCGACCAGCGTGGCAAACGCCCCGGGGTCGAGTTGCTGCTGCCCGTCGCTGAGAGCTTCCGCGGGGTTGGGGTGCACCTCGATGATGAGGCCGTCCGCCCCGACGGCTGCCGCGCCGCGGCAGAGGACCTTGACCAGATCGGCGCGGCCGCAGCCCTGACTGGGATCGACGATGACCGGCAGGTGTGTTTCCTGCTTGGCGATGGCCACGGCGGCCAAGTCGAGGGTGTTTCGCGTGTAATCCTCGAAGGTGCGGATGCCGCGCTCGCAAAGAATGACGTTCGGATTGCCGTGGGCGAGGATGTATTCGGCTGCGAGGAGCCATTCCTCAATGCGCATGCTCATGCCGCGTTTGAGGAGCACGGGTTTGCCGCTGCGGGCGCAAGCCACGAGCAGCCGGAAATTCTGCGCATTGCGGGCCCCGATTTGCAGGATGTCGGCGGTGCCGGCGACGAGGTCGACATCGCGCTCGCCGAGGACCTCGGTGATGATGCGGAGGCCGGTTTCGGCCCGGGCGGCGGCCAGCAGGCGCAGTCCTTCGGGCCCGAGACCTTGGAACTCGTAGGGGGAAGTGCGCGGTTTGTAGGCCCCGCCGCGGAGGACGGTTGCCCCGGCCGCTTTGACTGCGCGAGCGGAGTCCATGAGCTGCTCTTCGCTTTCGACCGAGCAGGGTCCGGCCATGAGAACGAAGTCAGGGCCACCGATCTTCACGCCGCCTGCGTCGATGACGGTGGTCTCGGGGTGGGATTGGCGGCTGGCCAATTTGTAGCGTTTTTGCACCCGGATCACGCGCTCCACCTGTGCCAAAGCATTGAGCGATTCGAGGCTGGCGTGGGTTGTTTCATCACCGATCGCCGCCACCACTGTCTGGCACTCCCCGCGGATCGGGTTGGGCGTGTAGCCGAGGAGGGAAATTTCACGGATCACTTCCTCGACCAGATCGGGCGGGGTGTGGGGACGGATTACAATAATCATGGAAGGGGAACCTTTATCAGCACCACACCGATGGGGCAACCGGACAGCACGGAAATTGCGTGCTTTTCGCATGAAGAGCGCCATAGTGAAGGGTTCCTATGAAAGAAAATGAAGAGGCTGCGATCAAATCGCTCGTGGCCGACAGTGGGTGCGCCCACGCACCGGAGCTGCTGGAAGAATTGATCGAGACAGCGCTCTTGCTCGGTCGGGACAAAGCCCCGGTAGCTGATATCAAGCTCATCGTCAGGGCACTGAAAGAGCTGCGTTATGCTTCTAAAGTTTTCCAACCCTATTCCGACCGTCGCAAAGTCGCGGTCTTCGGGTCCGCCCGGCTCGCGCCGGAAACCCCCGAATTCAAGATGGCCGAGGAAATGGGCCGCAAGGCCGTCGAGCACGGCTTTATGGTCATCACAGGTGGCGGCGACGGCATCATGGGTGCCGCGCAAAAAGGCGCCGGTCGGGACAACAGTTTCGGTCTGAACATTCGGCTCCCGTTCGAACAGCGTGCCAATGAGACGATTCACGGGGACAAAAAGCTGATCAACTTCAACTATTTCTTCACCCGCAAGGTCAACTTCGTCAAAGAAACCGATGCCTTTGTCCTTTTCCCCGGCGGCTTCGGCACGCAGGACGAGGGATTCGAGTGCCTCACGCTCATGCAGACGGGGAAGGCCAAGATCACGCCGCTCATCCTGCTCGACACCCCGGACGGGCGCTATTGGGAAACGTGGGAATTCTTCATCAAGAACGACCTCCTGCGCATGAAGCTGATTTCACCGAGCGATTTCCATCTCTTCAAAATTTCCCACTCCTGCGAGGAAACCATCGCGCACATCCAGCAGTTTTACCGCGTCTTTGAATCCTACCGCTGGTTGCGCGAAAAGATGGTGGTCCGCATCAAGCGCCCCTTGACCGCCGGGAGTCTTCGCGAACTGAACGAAAAGTTCGGCCGCATTCTAGTCAGTGGCGCCATCGAGCAGACCGGTCTCCCGCCCGGAGAAGATGGTAGCCGCGCTTGGAAGGTGGGATCTGTCTTCCGTGGCGGCCAGGAGGATGAAATGCCACGGCTCGTTTTGACGCCTGAAAAGACGGACTTCGGGACACTGCGCCTTTTCATCGACGCGATCAACGAGGCCGAGACAATGGATTGAACAGCCCGAGGCAGTCATGAAGCCCAGATCCGCCATCACCATTTATGACACCACTCTGCGGGACGGCACGCAGGGGACGGGGATTTCATTCAGTGTGCAGGACAAGCTGCGGGTGGCCGAGCGTCTGGACGACTTCGGGGTGGACTACATCGAGGGCGGGTGGCCGGGTTCGAATCCCAAGGACGTCGAATTCTTCGCCGAAGCGGCCCGGCGTTCCTGGAAGCATGCCAAGATCACGGCCTTTGGTATGACCCGCCGCGGCGGGGTGAAGGTGGAGGATGACGCGCAGGTGCGGCAACTTCTCGACGCCGGCACGGGGGTCATCACGGTGGTCGGCAAAACCTGGCCGCTTCACGTCACGGAGGTCTTCGGGGTGGCCCTCGAGGAGAACTTGGCCATGATTGGCGACACGGTGGCTTACCTCAAACGCGAGGGGCGCGAAGTGTTCTACGATGCGGAGCATTTTTTCGACAGTTACCGGGAGGATCCGGACTACTCTTTGGCCACCTTGAAAGCGGCGGCGGAAGCGGGTGCGGACTTGCTTGTGCTGTGCGACACAAATGGTGGGAGCCTTCCGGCCTTTGTGGCCGAAGCGACCAAGGCGGCGTCCGCCGCGGCTGGTTGCCGCGTCGGCACGCACACACACAATGATTGCGGGCTCGGGGTGGCCAATGCGCTGGCCGCGGTGGAAGCGGGCGCCATCCAGGTCCAGGGCACGATGAATGGCTACGGGGAGCGGGTGGGCAACTGCAACCTGACCACGCTCATCCCTTTGCTTCAACTCAAGTGCGGGGAACCGCTCGTCCGAGGGTTGGGGCGGCTGACCGAACTGTCCCGCTTCATCGACGAAGTGGCCAATGTCCCCCACGATATCCGGGCGCCTTTCGTCGGCGCGGCGGCCTTCACCCACAAGGGCGGCCTGCATGTCCACGCGGTGCAGAAATTGGCCCGCTCCTACGAGCATATCGACCCCGCGCTGGTCGGCAATGAACGGGTGGTGACCATCTCGGACCTCTCCGGCCAGACCAATGTCCTGGTCAAAGCCGAGTCGATGGGGTTCAAGTTCGCCAAGGGCTCCCCCGAGGTGGCCAAGGTGCTGCAGGAGGTCAAGCGCCTCGAACACGAGGGCTACGAATTCGAGGCGGCGGAGGCGTCCTTCGAACTGCTTATCCGCCGTACGCTCGGGCAGCATCGCCCGCTTTTCGAACTCGACGAATACAAGTGCGACTTTTTGCGCAGCGGCAACCCCTCGGGCGACTGGAACAAATGCACCGCCATGGTGCAAATCCGGGTCAATGGCGAAAAGGTCCACAAGCAAGGGCAGGGCGATGGTCCGGTCAATGCGCTCGATGCCGCCCTGCGTCTCGCCCTGGTTCCGTTCCACCCGGTGATCGGTGGCGTGCGTCTTGACGATTACAAGGTGCGCATCATCAACGGCCGGCGCGGCACGGCGGCGCGCACCCGTGTCTTTATTTTGTCCACTGACGGCAAAGAGGAATGGGGCACGGTCGGGGTTTCCGACAACATTATCGAGGCGAGCTGGCAGGCCTTGGTCGACAGTTTCGACTACGCCGTCCTCCGGGCGGGGCGCGGGGCTTGAGCCCTCGGGTCAGCGCAGCGGGTCCGAATACCGGTTGACCCGGAAATCGCTGCTGCGTTGCAAGGAGGATGGTCGTTCGGGGCGGGTGGGGGAGCCCCCGCCGATGGTGTCGACCACGCGGGCCTGCAAGCGGAAGGTGTTGACCGGGACACGCACGCGGCGGTTGCCGCCCGACAGTTTACGGCGGCCGAGGATGAACTCGTAAGGCTTGTAATAGTTGCTCAGGTCGCGGCGGTAAGAACCCTGGTTGAGGCCGATGCGCAGGTTTTTGCGGATCTCGAAGTGAAGGTGCGCGACATACATGCCGCGGTTGGTCCCGATACTGCCGACCAGCTGGCCGCGTCGCGCCTGTTGTCCCTCCCGGACAAAGATCTGGTGCAGGTGGGTGTAGAACGAGTCGACGTAGTTCCAGCGCCCGTTGCTCCAGTAGGCGTGGCGGATGATCACCGTCTTGCCCCATCCCATGCGCGCATCCCGGGCATAGACCACCAGGCCGTGGGCTGTGGAGTAGACCGGGGCACCGAGGTCGGTATTGCCGCCGCCGCTGCCATTCCAGTCATCACCCATGTGACGTCCCACAATGAGGCCGCGGGAGCGGTAATAGCCGACGGCGTCCGGTTTTCCCACCGGCATATCGAACCCGTCGGCACTGCGGGTGGCCGAATATTTGAACCCAGCGGGCAGGCCCTCGCCGTCTTGCCCATGGAGCCGGGCTAGGGCGAACAGAAGCGCGAGAAGGGGCGTGAGGGCGCGACGCATGACCTTGCAAGCTTAAAGATCCGGTCTGTGCCGGGCAAGCGTGGTCGGTCTTGGCTCAGCGACCTTGCCCCCCCGCGGAGAAGAGGATCTTTACCTCATTGCGGGTCGCTGGGTTGGATGACCCGGTCAGCCGGTGGCCGGCGGTTGGAAGGGAGGAGGCGGAGAACCCGGTGGAGTATGGTTGACGCGGACGACAGGCACGGGGAAGCGCATGCGCATGTCGCCGTCGAGACGGATTTCAACGTGGTGCACGCCGAATTTCTTGACTTGCACACCCCCGAAAAAGTGAACGTTAGTTGCGCTGCCTTCGATTTCCCGCAAGTCGAAATCGATGGCCGCCTCGGCGACGACTTCGTCATCGGGGTCGAGAAAGCGGGAGTCTTGGTGGAACCGGCCAATGCCGCCGCACCAACGCGACCAAAGGCAGAGCTTGAAAAATCCGATGGGAACCTGCGGGGCGGGGATGGCCCCGATGACGCCGACCAGGGTTTGCGCCCCGCTCACTTCGGTGCGCACGTCTTCGCAGAGGATGACGGACTGAAGGTCGGGTGTGATCGGGTCCATTGGTCAGGTCGAGGGCCAGAGAAGCCACGCCGCGACCACAACAGCCAGAGCAACACGATACCAGCCGAAGATTTCCATGCCGTGTGTTTTGAGGTAGCCGACCATCCATTTGACGGCGAGGACCGCAGAGAGCCAGGCCGCGCCGAAGCCGATAAGCAGAGGGGTTGCGCCGTAGGTGGCGAGCATTTCCGGGCCGTGTTTCAGGGCATCGTAGGCCGTGGCAGCCGTCAGGGTGATGACCCCGAGCAGGAAACTGAGTTCCACCGCGGCGGGAAGCGAAAGCCCGACCAATACTCCCCCCACGATGGTGATGAGACTGCGGCTTACTCCGGGCCACATGGCGATGCATTGGGCCAAGCCGACGATGAGAGCCATGCGAATGGTCAATTGCTCGAGATCGAAGCCGGTGGTCGTTGAGGTGCCGCGACGGCGGCGCGCCAAGGAGACCAAGAGAATGGCCAATCCGCCGACGAACCAGGCGGCAACGACCGGCCAAAGTCCCCACTCGTCGCCGCCGAAAAGGTATCTTTTGATCGGCTTTTCGAGGAGCAGGCCGAGGACGGCGGCCGGGATGAAAGCGGAGAGAAGGTTGATCAGCAGGCGCTGCCCCGCTTTGTTGCGACCGACGGCACCCATCATCATCTGGGCCACGCGCTGGCGATACAGGCCCAACACGGCGAGGATGGCCCCGGCTTGAATGCAAATGGCGAAGGCGTCCGAAGCCGTGCTCGATTCAATGCCCATCAAACGCTGGGCCAGCAACAGGTGACCGGTGGAACTGACCGGAAGGTACTCGGTCAATCCTTCGACCAGGCCGAGGATGAGGGCTTGGAAGTTATCCACGACGGGAGGTCCCTCCGGTGAGCGGGCAAGCGGGGATCAAACGGCGTCGTCGCCGGTTTCGTCCGTGCGGATGCGGATGGCCTCGTCGATGGGCAGGACGAAAACTTTGCCATCGCCGATTTTTCCGGTCTTGGCGGACTTGACGATCGCCTCCGTGGCCCTGGCCACATTTTCATCGGAGACCACGATTTCAAGTTTCACCTTGGGCAGAAAATCCACCGTGTATTCGCTTCCCCGGTAGATCTCGGTGTGGCCTTTCTGGCGTCCGAAGCCTTTGACCTCCGTGACGGTCATGCCTTCGATGCCGATTTCAGCCAGCGCTTCTTTGACATGCTCCATCTTGAAAGGTTTAATGATGGCTTCGATTTTTTTCATGACATGCGCGTTGTAGTCTACCCCCCCGGCATTGCAAGCCCGGAAAAGGCGCGCGGAACGGATCTTTGGCCGTGAGCATGATGCGTTTGCGCCGGTCGCGGATCCGCCCGTGGCTGAAAAAGGTTCCCCGTCAGAGGCACGTGCGCGGCACCTGGTTGCACCGCCTGCTTGGCGATCGCCTGTTCACTCCTGAATTGTGGCGTCCCACCCGCGAAGGCGTGGCGCGCGGCGCGGCCACGGGATTGTTCTGGGCCATGATGCCGATCCCTTTCCAAATGTTGCCTTCCGGGATCACGGCTTTTCTTTTCCGGTTCAATATTCCGGCTGCCATTTCCGTGGTCTGGATCACCAATCCGGTGACCTGGCCGGTCATACTTTACTGGCAATATCGGCTGGGTGCGTGGTTGCTGCGCGAGGATGCGCCTTCGGGGGCCGCGGCCGGCTCCTTGCTCAACATCGCCGCCGGTGTGCCGGGTCCGCTCTTGCTGGGATGCGCGGTGACCGGGTTACTGGCCGGAGCGCTGGCGTATTCTTTGATCAATGCGCTGTGGGGAGTGGTGGCCGAGCGTTGGTGGCGCAGTCACGAGCGCCCAGGCAAACCGGCAAGGGGAGAAACGTGAGCAAGGTGGCTGAAGAAGGCGTTGTGCTCGTGGATTGCTGCTTTGTGCGCGAGCACAATGCGCTGCTCTGCTTGGCGGACTTCGGGCCGTTGTTCATGGATATGTATCTTCACCTCGGGCAAAACGGGGTGGTGTTGGGTGGCGGGGCCGACGAGAAATGGAAGCTTCTGCTTGCCGCTTTGGTGCTGCATGCCGCGTCGCGTCCGCAAGCCGACACGTGTGCGTGGACGCTGCATCTCGAATCGGCGGGAATGAACCTCTTCGGCGTGGCGGAGAACCCGACCGGTCATGTCACCGGCCAGGTATTCACGGAGCACGTTCGCCCGGTGGGCGGCAATGTCCTCCACGCCGAGTTGGCCGGACCTGGTGGTCTGCGGCGGCGCAGCTCGGTGGACTTCACGGGCGACGACATTCTTCTCGCGGCTGCGGATTACTACGTGCGCAGCGAGCAAAGACCGGCCCGTTATTTCGAACTGGGGGGCGATCAATTTGCCCTGGTCACCGCGCAACCCGATTGCGACACGGACTGGTTGGCATCGGTGGACGGCAACGGTTTGGCTGCTCTCCTCCGGGACCTCGCACACCCGCCGCTCGAGCGGCGTCCTTACCGTTTTTGCTGCGGGTGTTCTCCCGTGCGGGTGGCCGGCGTGCTCGCGCCCGCCTTGCGGGGCGACCTCGACGGCATTTTCGGGGATGACGCCCATATCACGGTGGCCTGCCCGCGCTGCGGTACGCGCCACCAGTTGGCCCGCGGGCTTTTCGACGGTCCTGCCGCCTGACTCTGGCCGGTCCGGCGTAGGCCGGCGGCGCACATTGGGACGGGCAAGGTTTTCTTATTTAGGAAATGCGGCTGTGGGTTTAGGTTCTACACCGTGAAGCGGACGATTTGGATCTTGGGAGACCAGCTGGGACCAGACAACGCGGCGATGATCGGGGCACGGAAGAAGGAGGATGTCCTTTTCTTTGTCGAAAGTGAGCGGGGGTTGCAAAAGCTGCCCTATCACAAGAAGCGGCTGGTTTTGCTCCTTTCGGCCCAACGTCATTTGGCCGAGGAAAGGCGCAAAGAGGGCTGGACCGTGGACTACCATCCGCTGGGCGGTGGGGTGAGTTGGGAGTCGGCGTTGGCGGCGCACGTG
>CAMBSX010000055.1 GCA_945870655.1 Chthoniobacter flavus
CCGGGGTGGACGCCATGCAGGAACTCTCCGAGCAAACGCCCGATGGAATTCCGGGCCAAGAGCTGTTTTACGAACATGTCCATTTCACCATGGCCGGAAACGAACTCCTTGCCCGCATCCTGGCCGAAAAAGTGGAAAGCCAACTCCCGGCGGCGATCACCAGTCAGCGACGTCCGCTGCCTGCCGAAGCCGAATCCGAAGCCTGCCTGCGGCGTCTGGCTGCGACCGACTGGGATCAAAAACGGGTTTGGGAAGTCGCGCTCGGACGGATTTCCGTTGCGCCCTTTACCTCGCAATCCAGCCACCCCCGCAACCTGCAATACGGCAAGGACCGGGTGAAAGAAGCAGATTCCCGGACAACCCCCCTGTCTCCCTTCCGCGATGAGCAAATGTATGAAGCCGCACTGGAAAGCCAGCCCGACGATACCTTGCTGAGGTGGAATTATGCGCAGTTCCTCGAGCGGGCCGGTCGCCTGTCGGAAGCAGTCAATCAGGGCAAATTGGTTTGCGAACTCTTACCGCATGCCGCTTGGCCGCATTATTTCGTTGGCTCGGTCATGGTCAGATTAGGAAGAAAACCCGAAGCTGCTGACTACCTCCAACGCGCCCTGCGGATCAACCCGGATTTGACCATCGCCCGCCAAGAGCTTGCTAGCATCTTCTAAAGACGCTTTTCCGCCGTCTACCGGTTGCGTCTGCTACCTCGGAGAAATCACGGTGGTTCGCCCCGCTGGCGGGGGGAGTCAAAGGACAGGATACATAAATGGCGCGAGCACCGCACCACCGTTGAAAAGCAGCACTGCCGCGAGAATTACGAGAATAACAATGAGTGGAACCAGCCACCACGCTTTCTCTTCGCGCAGAAAGAGCAGGAAATTTTTGACGTGGCGCCACATGGTCGCTGGAAATTGCCGGAGTGATACCCGGCCGGCGGAGGCGAAAACGGGGATTCCGCACGGCGTGCCGAAAATAATAACTCCGCCGGCCGGGGAATCCAGTTAAAGCACGCGTTCACAGGCGGGCGCGGGCGGATACCGTCGCGTCGGAGCCCAAGCGACCGAGTCACCTTCCGGCCGCCTTGCCCAATATGGAGGCAGCAAGACCGCTGGCCAGTTGCACAGACGCGTGCTCTATTGGAGCAGTGAAACGATGGCAGATCCCGGCCGCAATCGTCGCGGCACTCATGATCGCCGCCGGCACGGCTTTTTTGGTGCGCGAGGATATCGCCAACTACTGGATCAAGCGCCAGCTGGCCGGAACACTGGCCGAAGCTCTCGGCGCGGCGGTAGATTTGCAGGGCGTGGCATGGAAAGACGGCGTTCTCCGGGCACAACTTTTCCGGATGTCCGGCGGGAACTATGCTTTCCAAAGCCTCGAGGCACGTGATTTGCGTGCGGTGGTCGACTGGAGGGACCTGCTGGGTGCTTCGGAGCAACCCCTGCAGGTCGAGGTGGCCGCGGTGGACGTGGTCTACCCACCCCACGTCGAACCGGACAAGAGGCCGGACACACCGTCCTACCACACTTCCTCTTCACGACCGCTCGACTTGCGGGTGGCCAAAAGCCGACTCCGGCGCGCCGACGGCCGAGGGTGGACAGTCGATGGCGCCCAAGTCCATGCCGTGCAGAGCGCAGACGTTTGGACGCTTTCCGTGGCGGGCGGATCGCTTAGCGCGGAGGCCCGTTCCCCGCTGCAAATCGAACACTTCGCTGCGGAAAACAGGGGAGGATCCTGGAGCATTGCCGGCTTTGCCCTCAAGGATGCGAGTCGTGGCACCATGACCGGTTCGGCCACCAACCACGGAGGGATCTGGTCGGCCGAAATTTCGTGGCAGGACCTTGATCCGGCCGTGCTTGTGCCGGCCGGTGTCTCCAGCCACCTCGGAGGACGGGCCACAGGGGAAGCCGTGCTCAAAGAAGGTGTGCTCGGCGGAAAAATAGAAGTCGAAGGCGCGGAAACCAAATCCGTCGGCCTTTTTGTCAAACTGGCCAGCCTTCTCGACCACGAAGACTGGGAGCGCATTCCTTGGCGCATTTTTCGCTTCAATTTCAGCATGCAGCCCGACGGCCGCATGGAGGTGGACGACCTGCTGGCCGTTTCTCCCAAGGGATTGGCCGTGCGCGGAAATGGGGCCTTCGCCACCGAACGCATCGACGCCGACCTTCGTGTCGGGGTGCAGGCGGCAGGCCGGCCCGTTCTCGCCGCCTTCGTGCCGGTGCTCTTCAGCAACCGGGAGGACGGCTATTATTGGACGCGGGTCAGGATCGGGGGGACGCCCGCGGCGCCGACGGAAAATCTCAGCACGCGGGTGGCCGCGGCGCTCGCTCTCGCCCCCGCCGCGGGTGCAGCCAAATCCGTGGTCGAAATTCCCGGGGCCGCATCCGAAGCCATCGGTGGGTTGTTGCGTGAGATGATGCCCCGGTGAGAGTCGGGGTATGCTCGGAGGAACGGAATCAGTCCGTTTGGCGGAAAACCCGCAGGGCGGTGACGAGATCCACGGCGCGCTGCAGCGGACGATCGATCAACCCCGGCTTGGCCGCCACGCTGCCGATCTCGGGATTGGTGCCGGCGACAAGTGATGCCTCATCAAATTGCGCACGTTCTTTTTCGAAGACAAAACTCGCTGAGCCATCCACCAGCGCCGCAGCGAGAATCGTCTCGCGCTCGGCGGGATCCTGCAGGATCTCGATGTCCGGCCGCAGCCCGCGCGGATAAACCTCTTGCCCGGCGACCAGGACCTCGGCCACGGCAACGCGCAAACTCGTCTTCTCCCCGACGGGGACCTCGGCAAATTCGACACAACGCCCACTCGAGCGCGTTCCGACCAACAGAGCGCGGGCGTTCCATCGCAGCGTCGCGGCGAGGGCCTCTGCCGCGCCCGCGGTGTTCTCGTCGATCAGGACAACCAGTGCGCCGCGCGACAGGTTGTCGCCCGCAGAAACAAATTCCTCGCTCTCGTCGCGACCCGGACCAGCCAGCGTGAACAACGCGGTTCCCGGCGGGCAAAACCGGCTGGCCGACTGCGCGGCGGCGGCAAAGTCGGAGGACTCCGGGGTGGCACGCAGATCAAGAATGACGCCGTGCGCGTCCTTTGCCGCGAAGTCCCGCAAGGAGGCGTCGAGTTCGGCCAAGTTTTCCGTTTGCAGCGACCCAAGTCGGATGTATCCGGCGCGGCCGTCGAGGATTTCGGCCCGGAAAGGCGAAGGATAGACGGGTGCAGGAGCGTCGGCCGCCAGAACCGCACCAGGTGCGAGGCTTTGGATCAGGCCCTGCAAAGTGGCCCGACCCAGGGCTGTATCGTCAATCTTTGCTCCGCGCACGTGATCCCGCCGGAGGATGGAGATGGCTTGTTCCACCTGACCGCCGTCGAGCGCATGGAACGGGTCGACCGCCGGCGCCACTCCGGGCGCAGGAATGGTTGATTCAGCGGCGCGCGTCGGGGCAATAGCGGTCGAGACCGCGAAAACGAGAGCAAAAAAAAATTTCATCGGCCCCTTCCGTCCGTCCGGTGCCGCAGGGCCCGGGTGCGAACCCGGCCGCGTTTCCAGACGAGTTGACGCGCGATGGCCTGGTGAAGGAATTTTTTCGCACCTGCCACGGACGCCGCGAGGGATTGACCGCGGGCCAGGCCCGCGGCAAGAGCCGCGGAAAGCGTGCAACCGCTGCCGTGAGTTTCGCAACCATTCAGTCGCGGCAGTGAGAATTCGCGCACGCCACGGCGGTCGCACAGAATGTCGACCGCATCTCGACCGCGCAAATGCCCGCCTTTGAGCAGGACCGCGGCTCCGTATTTCCCGTGCAATTCCTCCGAAGCGCGGACCATGGCGCGCGGCGAGGAGATCTTGCGGCCGAGCAGGACGGCGGCCTCGTCGAGATTTGGGGTGATGACATCGGCCAAAGGGAGCATTTCCTCCTCGTAAGCGCGCACGGCGTCCTTTTTCAGTAGCGCATCCCCGCTGCTTGCCACCATGACCGGGTCGACCACAAGGTGAAACATGCCGAGGCGATCCGCCAGTTCCTCGGAAACCACGCGGAGCAAGGCGCGGGAATAAAGCATGCCGGTTTTCACCGCGGTGACCGGGTAAGCCTCGAAAAGGATCCGGATCTGCGAGCGCAGAACCTCGGGGGTGACCGCCTGCACTTTCTCCACCCTTCCCGGAACCTCGGAGACAACGCAGGTGACAGCCGTGAGTCCATAGACACCATAGGCATCGAAAGTTTTGAGGTCCGCTTGGATTCCCGCCCCACAGGAGTTGTCGGAACCCGCAATGGTCAAGACGACCGGTGGCGACGCGATGCGCCTACTCATGGCGACGCGCCATGATGAGATAAGCAAGATTGCCAAGGGCCGCGACAAAGGCCGCCACGTAAGTAAGCGCGGCGGCATTGAGCACGCTATTGACCCCCGCCGCCTCGCCGCCAGGTTGGACCATGCCCATTTGCTGGAGGATGACTTTGGCACGTTTCGAGGCGTCAAATTCGACCGGCAAAGTGATCAGTTGGAATACGGCCAGCACGGCGTAGCAAATGATGCCGAGAGTGATCAGGCCGCTGATTTGGAACATGAAACCGCCGATGATGACCAGCGGCAGGATCTGGGAGGCGAACTGCGTGACTGGGACAATGGCCATGCGCCATTTGAGCGGGGCATAGGCGCGGGCATGCTGGATAGCGTGACCCGCTTCGTGGGCCGCGATCCCCAAGGCGGCCACACTCGGCGTGTGGTAAACGTCCGACGAGAGACAGAGGCGCTTCTTCATCGGATCGTAATGGTCGCCGAGCATGTCGTTGATTTCCCGGACTTCGACGTCGTGGATTTTGGCGGCGTTAAGGATTTCCCGGGCGGCCTGCGCCCCGGTCACGCCGGAGGTGGCCGCCACCTTTTTGTAGCGGCCGAAAGCGGACGACACCCGCATCTGGGCGTAGAGGCCGAGAGCGAGAGGGACACCGATAAGGAGAAGGTAAATGGACATGTTCATGGCAGGTGCGGAATTACCGGGTCAGACAATTGAAAGGGAATCTTGTTCAAAATACGTTCAGAGTTCCAGCGGAACCCGCAGCCGGGAAAGGAGCCGACAACCCCCGGAGGTCACCGTGATGACGTCCTCCTGACGTGCACCGCCGATGTCCGGGTAATAAAGACCCGGCTCAACAGTGAAAACCTGGCCTTCCCGGAAAACGGTGGACCCGAGGCGCGGCTCCTCGTGCAAATCCAACCCCAGACCATGACCTGTGCCGTGGAAGAAACCTGTCCAACGCCCGCCTTGGCATTCCGTGGCGTAACCGCGGGCGGCAAAAAATTCCTGCACCGCCTTGTGCACTGCGGCTCCTTTGGCCCGGGGCTTGATCGCACGGATGGCCTGGCGTTGCGCGGCGCACACCGTGTCCCAGAGGCGGCGCTGGGCCGTATTGGCGTGTCCACGCACCACGGTGCGGGTCAGGTCACCGAAGTAGCCGGTGCACGCATCGCGGGGAAAAACATCAAGAATGATCAATTCATGGGCCCGTAACCGGCCATGCCCGCGTTCGTGAGGATCGCACGCTTGCCGCCCGCCCGCCACGATCGTTCCTTCGGGAGTGCCGCCCGCGCGAAGCACGGTAGAGTCGGCCTCGGCGCGCACGATTTCACTGGTCAAGGGTTTCCCTTTCCATTGGAGCAAGCCGGCACGGATGATCTTGGCTTCGCGAAGGACCTCGACCGCCCGCTCCAGCCCGATCGCGGCGAGCCGCGTCGCACGGCCGATCGCGGCCAGTTCGCCCCGGTCCTTCAACTCGCGCTTCGGCCACAAATGTCCTTCGACCGGAACGACCCGCAGACCCGCTTTTTCCAGCACACGGGCGAGGCCGAGCGGGAAATCCGACGGAACATCGACAGTGCGAATTTTACGCCGGAGCAAAAGACCAGCGGCAAGCACGGGGGGAGAGTGGCTGCCGAATTCGCGGGCCAGGTCCGAAGCAGAGATCACCTCGTCAACTTCCGCTTCGCGGCGACCGCGGTCGACCTCGAGATCATTGAGCACGATGGATGTCTTGCCGCGATGCTCGAGGAAGAGAAAGGCATCCGGAGCGTGAAAACCGGTGGCGTAAAGCATATCGGCCGAGCGGGGGCTAGCGGCATAAATCAACTTGCTCATGGTTTGCAGACTCCCCTTTTCGGCGCCTGCGGATCAAGCAACCAGATCATCAAGTGCCCCCGCTACCGCTTCCGGGGCATCGTACAGCAGGCGGTGACCGGCATGGCCGACTGTCAGGAACGTGCCGGGAAACCCCGCATCGAGCATGAGGTTTTGCAGACGGACAAATTTCCCGTCCCGTGCGCCAGCCATCCAAACCAAACGGGCCGGCAGGCGCAAAATATCGGTGAATTGCTCGGCAGCGGAGTGATCCGTGAACGACGCGGAAAGTTTCGCCCGGTCAAAATCGCTCTCTTCGCGCCACGGCGCGCCTCCTCCCCGAAAGACCGCCTGCCCATTCCAGCGGTTCGTCACCGACTCCCACTGCTCTGCGGCAAAAGCGGCAGCCCAGGCGGCATCGGACTTTCTCCGCGCGATACGTTCGTCCTCGGTTTGGAAATTCCCGGGATTTGCCGAGAGGAGCAAAGCTCCCCGCCATCTTACGGGAGCATCCTGCAGCCATCGCAAGGCGAGACGCGCGCCGAAGGAATAACCAGCCAGCCAACACGGACCATCTGTGGCCGGCGGCCGGGCCGGTTTGTCCCCGGCCGCAAAAAGGTCCGGGCAGACCCAGCATAACTTCGCCTGTGAGGCAGCGCGCACACCATCCCAATCGCTCCCTCGGCCCAGAAAGCCAGGCAAGGCGACAATAGTTCCCTTCACGACACAACCCGCCGCAAGAGGGTGAGAAGGTAAACCGCCATGGCGGCCAGCACAACGGTCGCCCCGGTGGCGGTCGAGGCATAGAACGAGGCAATCAACCCCGCGATCCCGGCGAGCAAGGCGACGGCAATCGACCAACCGAAAAAGCCGGCCGTGTTGCGGGCCAGATTGCGGGCCGCGGCCGCGGGGAGAATGAGCAGGGCATTAATCACCAGGATGCCGATCCACGGGAGCGCACAGGTCACGACCACGGCAAGCAGGCAGGCGAAGACCAATTCAGCCGCCCCCGCGTACTTGCCGCGGCTGCGGGCCAGGGAAGGGCTCATCGTGGCAAGCAAGAGACGGTTGAAGAAGAGGAGAAAGAGTCCGGCGGCAACCGCCCCGAGCGCGGCCAACCACCCGACATCGCGGGGAGCAATGGCAAGCATGTCGCCGATGAGGAAGTTGGTGTAGCGCGCGAAGTCGCCGCCCCGCGAGAGGATGACAATGCCGAGCGAAACGGTGAAGGCCATAACCAGCCCGATGGCGGTGTCCGAGGACAAAGCCCCACGGCGCCGTACCCAGGCGATGGCCAGGGTGAGCACCAGGGCGAATCCGATCATTGACCACATGGGGTCGTCCAGACCGAGAATGACGCCGATGGCAATGCCGGTGAATGCGGCATGCCCGATGGCTTCGGAAAAAAATGCCATGCGATTGGCCACCACCACCGTCCCGAGTGCCCCGAGCAACGGGGAAATAACAAGCACCGCGAGCAAGGCGAGCCGCATGAACTCGTACCCGGCCCATTCGAAAGGCAGCGAGGACACCGCGCGGTGCCAAAGGGCGAGCGGAGAATCCATCATGAAAGCGAATGCAGGCTGAAAGCCTCGCGAACACGCGGATCGTGCAGCACTTGAGACGGCGTGCCCTCGCAGACGATACGACGGTCGAGAAAGACCATCCGGTCGGCAAAGCGCGCCAAAGTAGCCAGATCGTGCGAGACGAGCAGCACGGCAAGATCGTATTCACGACGCAGTTTGGAGAGCAGTCCGTAAAATTGTTCGCGCCCTCTGTGGTCGACCCCGGACATCGGTTCGTCGAGGACAAGAATGTTCGGTACCGGGGTGAGGGCCAGCCCGAGCAAGACACGCTGCAACTCCCCGCCGGAAAGACTTCCGACCTTGCGGTCGATCAGTTGTCCGGCGCTGGTGCGTTGCAAGCCGGCCAACGCCGCTTGCCGCACCGGAGCAGAGACACCGAGGCACGCGGGGCGCGCCGAGAGCGAAGCGGCGAAGAGATCGAGCACACTGACCGGAGCATCTTTGTCGAAACTGTTGTGCTGAGGCACGTAACCGATGACCGGGCTGTCTTTGCGGCGGCGGGCGGCGTCGAGGAAATGCACTTCGCCGCTGTGCGGCATTTCACCGAGCAGACATTTGACCAGCGTGGTCTTGCCCGCCCCGTTCTCCCCGATCACCGCGGTCAGCTCGCCACAGTGCAAATGGAGGTCGATATCCTCAAGCACCGACACACCGTTGCGCCGCGCAGCCACGCCACGCATGGTCGTGCAACACTCTCCGCAGCGGTGCGGGGCGATGCCCTGATGGGCGGGGGCGTCATCCGGGGGAACATGCATGCCGGCAGGTCTATCAGCGCAAGGCCTCCTGCAAAACCTCCAGATTTTTCTCCATGGCCTGCAAGTAAGCCCCGCGCGCTTCCCCGGGATCGGACGGACCTGTCACCACGGGATCCAAACTGTAAACGCGGACGCCTGTTTCACGCGCCACGACCTGCGCGCTTTTGTCGGGAAACTGAGGTTCGGCAAAAAGCGCCTTGACCTTGCGTTGGCGGACCAATTTCACGGTGTCAGCCAACTCGCGGGCGCTCGGCTCGGCCCCGGGCTCGCGCTCGATCACTCCCGCCAAATCAAGGCCGAAATCGCGGGCGAAGTAGGGGAAGGCCTCGTGGAAGGTGACAATCGGCGTGCCGGCATACGGGGCGAGAGCGGTGCGCATTTTTTCTTCCAGCGCGGTCAAGGCCGCGTTGTAAGCCGCGGCATTGGCGCGAAAGGCGTCCGCCCGGTCAGGGTCCGCCTCGGCCAAGGCGGCTGCAATGTTGTCCGTCTGCCGACGCGCTCCCTCGAGGCTCACCCAGACATGCGGGTTATCATCGAGAAGCGCAATCCCGTCGCTCACCCCGACCACCCGGACACCGGGTGATTGCTGGGCCACCTTGCCAAGGAAAGGCTCCATGCCAGCCCCGTTGACCAAGAGAAGATCCGCATCGGCAAGCCGTCGCACATCACCGGCCGTGAGTTGGTAATCATGCAGGCATCCGACATGGGGGCTGGCCAGATTGGAAACCTCCACGCCGGGAACTCCGGCGGTGACATTCAGCGCGGCAACATAGACTGGATAAAACGAGGTCACGACGCGCAGCGATTCGTTCGCCCAAAGGCGCGCGGGCAACAAAAGAAGGACCACGAGAACAAACGCCGCGCTCAATTTGATCTTCATGTGATTAGCAATTAAGTTCCTTATTCTCACTACAATTTATCAGTTGGCCCCGGCGGCAAGGCAAGACTATGCCTCATTGTGTTTCGCCGGTTTCAGGGACTGGGGTGTGCCTTGATGTAGGCCGAAAACCACCTACCGGTCGGTTCCAGGTTACGGGCCTTGGTCTGGCGGTCGAAAGAAAAGAGGCCGAACTGTCCGTGCCATCCTTCTTTCCACTCATAGTTGTCGACCAGCGTCCACGGGAAGTAGCCCCGCACATCGACCCCGTCGGCCATGGCCCGGCGCATCTGGGCGATGTGTTCGCGCAGGTAACGGATACGTTTCTGCTCGCTCTGCGTGCCGAGGCCGTTCTCCGAAACGACAATGGGCTTCCCGTAACGCCGGTGCACCGTGGTGAGCACATTGTAGAGACCTTCGGGCACGATTTCCCAGCCCAGTTGCGTGTAGTCAGATGACACCTCGCCGTGGCCGCGGCGGAGGAAGCGGACCAGACTGGCATCCTGCGCGTAGTAATAATTGACCCCGATGATATCCATCGTGTCGGCCACCATGTCGAGTTGGTCGAAATTCTGGCGCTGCACGACATTGTAAACGAGTGCCGTGGGATCGGCGAACTGGCTGCGGCGCCAGTCGGGCAGGGAATAGATTCCCATGACAATGGCACCGGGACGCTCGCGGCGGATGATTTGCGCCGCGTCGCGGAACATTTCGGCCGAAGCACGCAGGGCGTGCTTGTAGCCGAAAGGATTCAGGAGCAAACCCGGCGGCCAGTGTCCGGCAATCCAGCCGAGATTGATCGCGCCGTTCGGTTCATTTTGCGGAACGTAAATGCGTACGTAGGGCTTCATGGCCCGTACCACGCGGGTCACGTGCGCCTGCCATGCTTCCTTGGCGTCGGGATGGAGGAAATTGACGCGGCGCTTGTCTGTTTCGTCATAAAGCCAGTCGGGGAAAGTGAAATGCCAAAGGGTGACAACCGGTTCGATGCCCGCGGCACGCAGTTGCCTCGCCATCTCGACATAACGGGCCAGCGCCTTCTCGTTGATCACCCCGGGCCGGGGCTCGATCCGCGCCCACTCCACTCCGAAGCGGAAGTGCGACACGCCGAGTTGTTTGACCGCCCCGAGGTCGAGATCGAAGCGCGTCCACGATGACACCGCCTTGTCACCCCGCGCCGGTGTTTTACCTTCCTCCGCGAAAACATCCCAGTCGGTGCGGAAATTCATGGGGTCGTCCGGCGCGAGGCCGCGGTCCTCATTCTGGAAGCTGGCGGTTGATGTTCCCCACCAGAATTTTTCCTGGGGCAACGGTGGCAGCACCACCGCTTCCGGGGGGCGTTGGTAGCCACCCGGCGGGGTCACGCAACCGGACAGCGCAGCCAGCGCGATGACAAGAAGTGACCGGGCTGCTTGCATGACGTGGGGACATTAGTATTCTCTCCCTGTGTTGGCAACCCGCCTCGCTTTGTCCGCCGCCTGTCTGCTTCCCCTCGAGGCAGGGGCTCTTCCCCGTTTCGACCGGGCTCCGGACCAGGTGCGGATGAATGACGGCACCGAACTGCGCGGGCTTATCGTTCAAAACACTCCCGATCTGGTTGTGCTTGAGACCGACCGGGGTGAAGCCCGTATCCCCAAGGAGTACATCCGCCGCATCGACGACGCGCCGAACGGCGAAGCCATCTTTGCCGACATTACGGACCGCGATGCTTTGCCCTCGTGGCGTTCGATCGTCCACGATTTGCGTACCCACGACGGCATCTGGCGCTTCGAACAAATTCCCCCCACCGCCATAGACAACGGCCTGCTGCGCAACATCCCTTACCTTTCCTTCCGCGCGAACAAGCAATGGGAAATTAATGTTTACGGGGACCCGCAGAAACCGGTCGCCATCGAATTCGGTCTTTACGGTTCCGAGCGACCGCGCCACAGAACGCGCCAGTTGTTCCGCGAATTCATCGCCGGCCACCTGCACGACAGGAGCCAGATCCGCGCGCTGTACAGCCTGAGCCTCAAAAAACGCGACGCGCGCGGCGGGAAACTTGCCTTCCGCCTCATTGCGCCCGACGACCCCGACGGCTACGGCGGTACTTGGATCGTGGTTTACCAGCCCGACCTGCTGGAGGCCGCCCGCTTTTCTGACAAAGCCTACGCCGCCATCACGCGCCCGTTTGAGAAGGTGAACAACCCCGATGGCAGCCTGCGGACCGATCAAGCGGAAGAAAATGGAAACTGGCTCGACCAAGCGATGCGCGCTCTAACCGGCAAGAATCCTGATTTGAGAGGATTTTATCGTGATCAGAATGGTGTCTTCCGTGTTCTCACCCGCGGTACCTAATCACCACGGAATGAGGAACAAAGCGGGGCGAATAATATATTGCCGTTTTTCAAAACAGTATGGAAATCATTTGCCAATCGACACCGAATAACAAAGCTTTGCCCTTGTGACACTCACGTCACATCAACCACCAACAAAGAAGTGAACTACGCTACCAGACAAAGATCAGCAGTACAAAAAACGCTGGAGGACGCGGGTCGCCCCATGACCCCCGCCGACATATGGACCTCCGCCCGCACCCTGTCACCGGGGTTGGGCATCGCCACCGTTTACCGCGCCCTCCGTATTCTCATGGATATGGGCGCCGTGGAAGTGGTGGAAATCCCGGGGGCCCCTCCCCATTACGAGCGCAAGCATCCCCACCATCACCACCACTTTCTGTGCGAAACCTGCCAGAGAGTGTTCGAAGTTGAGGCTTGCACCTCGGGGATCGACCAGTTGGCCCCCGCTGGATTCACGGTCAAGCGCCACTCGTTGACACTTTATGGTGTTTGCAACGATCCCTCGTGCGCCCACCGACCTGCCGTAGCTCCATTGGCCTGAAGCCAACCACAGAAGCGGAAGGGATCAGAGCGGTCCATCCGGGAGGACGGACCGCTTTTTCCCATCGCGGCGGATTCACCCTGGTCGAAATTCTCGTCATCACGGCCATTGTCGTGGTCCTGGCCGGCTTATCTGTGGGCACATTGCCGGGTCTCTTCGACCGGGTCCAACAGGCAGATGCCTTGGCCAAGACCCGCACTATGGGCCTTGCCGTGCTGCAATATCCGGCAGACCACGGGGGCAAGTTGCCAGCGCTTTTTCCCGGGCAAGTGCTGGAATACGAATCTGGCCGCGGCGGCCGCATCGTCACGGAGTGCGCGGCCTACCTCGGAGTGTCAACCTCTCCGCCGAAATACCTGGTCCGCTC
>CAMBSX010000056.1 GCA_945870655.1 Chthoniobacter flavus
GATGCGCGGGGGCTTCTCGCCGGCCTCGACCGGTTGGGGGTGGCCTGTTCCATCGGTTCGGCTTGCACCAGCGGGGAGGTCGACGCGTCGCATGTGCTCCGCGCCATGGGTGTGGACGAGGAGGAAGCCAGGTCGAGTTTGCGCTTCTCTTTCAGCCGTATGAGCACGGCCGAAGAGGTGCCGGCCGCACTGGCTGCACTGGGGCAGGCCACGGCCCGGCTTCGGGGGGACGGCCTGGGTCATTGACGTGCGGGGTCAAATCTGGGATTCTGGCCGACCTTTTTATGCGCCACACCTTGTCCGTTCTGGTTGAAAACCGCTTTGGCGTGTTGACCCGCGTCGCCGGGATGTTCAGCGGTCGTGGTTTCAATATCGACACGCTCAACGTGGCTCCCACCTTGGACGCTTCCATGTCGCGTATGACCATCGTGGTGCGCGGCGACGACAAGACCCTCGACCAAGTGGTCAAACAGACGGAGAAGCTGGTCGACGTCATCAAGGTCGACCACTTTCGCGATGACGAATTCGTCGACCGCGAACTGGTCCTCATGCGCGTCGACGTCACTCCCCAAACCCGTTCCGAGGTCCTGCAGATCTGCGACGTCTTCCGTGCCAAAATCGTCGATGTGCGCCTCGACAAGCTGGTCATCGAAATCACCGGCAACGAAGGCAAGATCGCCAAATTCATTTCCTTGATGAAAAATTTCGGCATTTCCGAGATGACGCGCACCGGCAAGGTCGCGCTGTCCCGCACGGCCGAAAGCGAATAACTTTTCCCATGGCAGCAAAAATCCACACAGACAAAGACGCCGACCTCAAGCAACTTAAAGGCAAGACGGTCGCCGTCATCGGCTTCGGTTCACAGGGGCACGCCCACGCCCTCAACCTCAAAGAAAGCGGCGTGAAGGTCATCATCGGCCTCTACCCCGGCAGCAAAAGCCGCGCGGTGGCCAAGAAAAAGGGCTTCGCGGTTTTCAACACGGCCGAGGCGGTCCAGAAAGCCGACGTCATTTTCGTCGCCGTGCCCGACACCAAAATCGCCGCGGTTTACGAAAAGGACATCGCGCCGCACCTGAGCAAAGGGAAAACCCTCCTTTTCAGCCACGGTTTCGCCATTCACTTCAAAACCATCACCCCGCCGAAGAACATCGACGTCATCATGGTCGCCCCGAAGGGCCCGGGTCACATTGTCCGCCGTCAATTCACCGAGGGCAAAGGCGTTCCCACGCTTATCGCCGTCTACCAGAACCCGAGCAAGCAGGCCAAGAAGACCGCGCTGGCTTGGGCCAAGGGCATCGGCGGCACGCGCGCCGGCGTGCTCGAGACCACGTTCAAGGAAGAAACCGAAACGGACCTCTTCGGCGAGCAAGCCGTGCTTTGCGGCGGCGCTTCCGCGCTGGTCCAGGCTGGTTTTGAGACGCTGGTTGAGGCCGGTTACCAGCCCGAGATGGCCTATTTCGAGTGTCTGCACGAATTGAAGCTGATCGTCGATCTGATGAACGAAGCTGGCATTGCCGGGATGCGCTTCAGTATTTCCGACACGGCCAAATGGGGCGACGTTCTCGTCGGTCCCAAGATCATTGACGCCGGCTCCAAGAAGCGCATGAAGGGCGTGCTCAAGGACATCCAGAACGGGAAGTTTGCCCGCGAATGGATTGCCGAGGACAAAAAAGGCCGCAAGAAATACAATGCGCTTTTGAAGAAAGGCGAAAAACACGGCATCGAGAAAACGGGAACCCGTCTCCGCTCGCTCATGCCGTGGATCAAAAAGCGCAATCTCAAAGGCGCGCAAGCATCCTACGCCTGATCTCCTTTCCCCCCCGCTAGAGGAACCCCGCGGTGCCCCCAAGGCCCGCGGGGTTTTTTCTTTTTGTCCCCACAGTCTGGCCCTGAGTCCGGCCGCTCGCTAGAAATAACCCCATGCCCATCGCTTCCGCCCGCAAGCCGGTTCGCCTCGCCGGACTCGACCAGTCGAAGTCCCACACCCCGGAAAAATACCGGGAAAAACTCCGCGCCGGCCATTTGCGACTGCTCGGATTGCAGCACGCCCTCAAGGAGGCCAAGCGCAGCGTGATTATTGTCGTCGAGGGTCCCGATGCGGCGGGCAAAGGCGGAACGATCAAGCGCCTGGTCGAGCGGCTCGATCCGCGTCATATCCGCGTTTACTCCACGATCAAGCCGACGGATGAGGAAAACGCCCACCATTACCTCTGGCGGTTCTGGAACAAGCTCCCGCGCCGCGGGGAAATCGTCATCTTCGACCGCTCATGGTACGGACGTCTGCTTGTCGAACGGGTGGAGGGCTTCTGCACGCGAACCGAATGGCAGCGCGCTTACCGGGAAATCAACGAATTTGAGCGTGTCCTCCACGACGACGGGACAATCCTGGTCAAAATGTGGCTGCAAATTTCCAAGCAGGAACAAATGGCGCGCTTCAAAAAGCGGGCCGCCGACCCGATGAAAAAATGGAAGATCACCGACGAAGACTGGCGCAATCGCAACAAATGGAATGCCTATCTCAAGGCGGCCGAGGACATGTTCGCCAAGACCTCGCCCGAGTTTGCTCGGTGGCAGGTCATTCCCGCCAATTTCAAATGGTATGCCCGGGTCAAGTCTCTCGACACGGTCTGCAAACGTGTCGGCGCCGCGCTCGGCGGGAGGTGAAACAATCAATAACGGGGCCAGGGCCTTCCGCTGCCGCGTGTCCGGGCGGGTCGGGCCGCCGGAGTCGCGTTGCCACGGAGAGCAAGCGTTACGGTTCCCGCCCGCGGCCGAGGTGCAGGCGATGCAGTACACGGTGCACGATGGGCGACGCGAGGATGCCCACGCTCGAGACGACAATGAGTGTGCTGGCCAGCGCGTAGAGGGAGGAAAACATCTTCAAGTCATTGCTCGAACTCCGCTCTGTGTACAGGGGGCCCGCTCCGCTCAGCAGCATGCTGGCCTCGAGGAACGAATCCACCGGGTCGAGGTCGGAAATCAGCATGTAGCCGGCGGTTCCGACGGCCAGGGCCGCGGCGACAATGCCCCCCACCAGGCAAATCTGCCGCAGCATGCGCCCGGCAAAGACATGATGTGGCGCCAAGGGTTCGGAGTGGTGTTCCCAAGCCATAAGGTGCTGGCCATGTCTTACGCCGAACCGGGGCCAAAGCCAACCCTGCGGTCCCGTCTTGGCGTGGGGCATTATTTTTGTTGGCCAATATGAACAAAAAGGTCAAACGGTTGTCTTAATTAACAGAGTAAAAAACTCCCTTGAGAGGTTTTCTTTTCCTCGGCAAAGCCATGGCCGCCATCCTTGACAACAGAAAAAAATCTGGAACCTTGAAAGTCTCCCAGATGATGTTTGCCCCCGCATGCTGGCGGCGCCTCTTGGCGGTCGTCTGTGCTTCTGTCCTGCTCTCGGGAGGTCGCCTCCCCTCGGTCCAAGCCGAGGCCATGCTTCAATACTTCAACGTCTCATGGTCGGAAGTGGCCGAAAAAATACCCGAATTGGCCGAGGCCGGTTACACTTCTCTGTGGCTTCCGCCCCCGGGTAAGGCGTCCGGTGGCCTCTCGGTCGGCTACGATCTGTGGGATGCGTATGACCTCGGCTCCAAGGATCAGCGCGGCACCGTACGCACCCGCTATGGTACCGAAGCCGAGTTGCTGCACATGATGGACGTGGCGCACCGGTTCGGGATGCGGGTCTATTTCGACACCATCATGAACCACCGGGCTTTCGATATCCCAGGCTACGATGAGAACACGCCGATCGGGGGCGAGGGGCAGGCGGAGCTTTACCCCGGCATGGTGCCCGAGGATTTTCACCTCCGCACCACGGAAGATGGCTTTTACCGCAAGTGGGACAACACCCGCGACTGGGGTAGCACCTGGCAGGTGCAGAATCTCGGCCTGTCGGACCTCATCGACATTGCGCATGAGACACCCAACGCGAATCACGGACCATCAGAAGGCTCGACCCACCCGAAATATTCTTTTGTCCGCGATCTGGAACGTCCGGAGCAATACCATATCGATAAGGACGGCAACGCCGCTTACTTCGGTGTCCTCATCGATCAGGCGCGTGCCGAGCTGGGGGCGGATGCTTCCGCCGAGGAGGTCCGCCTCAAGGCCCGCGAGTACATTCTCCTCAACCGGCAGGCCTTCGTTGAGGACGTGGGTGCTTACCTGATCCGCGCGGTGCGTTGGAAGATGGACCGCACCAAGGCCGACGGGCTCCGTCTTGATGCGGTCAAGCACGTGCCGGATTTCTTTTTCGGCCAGCAGTCGGGCGCCGGCAAGGACACCAGTGGTCTTGGATATCTCGGTGGCGTGCAGAGCCAGTTCAACTTCACGCGCGGATTCACCGACGCCAACCACCGCGATTCAGTCTTCGAGGACAAGATTCCCCGCGACGACGCCCTGGTCTTCGGGGAGCACCTCGGTCAGCCTCCCGGCTACGGCGGCTACTGGGATGCCGGCATGCGTCTGGTCGACAACGACCTTCGCTCGCAGCTCAACAACCGCCTGGGCAATCCCGGTGGCAACCTCAACGGGCTGGATGCGTCGGGGGCGGGCGGATTTCCCCAAGGCCTGGGCGTGACCCACGCCAACAGCCACGACAGCGATTTCGCCGCGCAGAAAGAGTGGCAGCACGCCTACTACATGACCCGCGAGGGCATGGGGCTTATTTATTCCGACGGCTACAACAAAGCCGAGACGCTGGGGGAATCGGGCGGCGCTTTTCCGCGGCATGCCAATACCGCCTACCTCGGCCAATTCGGCGATCCACGCATCCCGAACGTCGTGCAAATTCACAATGACTTCGCCCGCGGCCTGCAACAGGGACTCTGGGCCGACGGCGATTACCTCGCCTTTGAGCGCCGTGACAACCGCGGTCCGGACGGCTCGACCCGCAGCGGCAACGCCGGCAGTGAAGTCACCATGGTCATGATGATGAACGACAACACGGTGGCCGGTCAGTCGCGCGGCATTGCCACCAGCTTTCCGGGCAATGCCTGGTTGCACCAATACGCGCGCGGTCCGAACGGCTCCTTCATGGACGGCTTCTATGTTTCGGCCAGCGCCCTGCCCACCGTCGTGGTTCCTCCGGGCGGTTATTTCGTCTTCAGCTACCGCACTCCGGAGACATCGGACCTCTGGTCGCCAGCCATCAGTTTCTACCAAAACGGCGAGGAGGCTCCGCGGATCACGGTCACGCGCCAAGACGGCCGCGACGGGGATAAAAATTTCAATCCTTACGGATTGGACAACCGCGGCTTCGCCGCTGGCACCACCCCGCCGGACTTGACCTACCGCACAACTGTCCCGGTGGTCAAAGCCGGCCCCGTCACCATCTTGGCGCGCGCCGATGGTTCGGCCGAAAACGTCCTGCTCAAGCTCGACGGCGGTGTCGACCTCAATGGCACGGGCCTGGGAACCGATCCCGCCCTCCGGGACAACCCGCCCGGTTTGCGCACCGACGTCTACCTTGGCTACGAACAGCCGGACTTTGCCGACCGGCAGCATCCGGAAAAATTCGCGGCGCGCAACGTGGTGCGCAACAAGATCGGCTCCGGCGGTGCCGAAACCTACACCAAGACGATCGGCGGCAGCGCGACGGTGAACAACGGTCCGGCGGCGGCCAACGACTACAACAGCTACAACGGCAATGTCGCCCAGTGGGTCTTCCACGATCCGGCCCAGTCTGTCGGCGGCCCGGTTGGCACCAACGGTGTCGGCGGCCCGCAACTCGTCGAGGGCGCCGACGACCTAGTCATCTGGGCCAAGAGCAACTCGGTCGGCGGCGGCTTCCGAGCGTTCGTCTACTACACAACCGACGGTTCCTTCCCCGAGGGCGCCGGGGGCATCGGTCGTGGCACGACCAAAGCGGCCGAACTCAACTTCAGCCACAAGCAAAGCACCGACGATTGGTGGGGTTCGGTCAGCATTCCCAAGCCGCCGGCCGGCACGGAGTTCAGCTATAAAATCGGTTTCTCCAAAAACGAGGGAGCCGGTGCTCCCTCTTGGTGGCCGGGTGACGCGGGTTCGGTCGCCTACAAGAAGATGATGATGACCACCTTCCGTGTGGCCGATTTCGACCCGGCAACTGTCCAATTTTTCCCGCACAACGACTATGCGCGCACGCCGCAAGTGGACAAACCTTACGACCAATGGCCTTTCGCCATGCAGACCGGCCTGAGCGAGGGTTTTCACGTCGTGCGTGCCCGCGCCTTCCTCAACCGCGGTGCCAACGAAGCCCCTCTCTACAACACGTTCACCCAGGTCTTCTACTACGACGCCGAAACACCGCGCGGCGACATCAAGTTCCCCGCGGCCAACGATACGGTCGGGGGTTCCAGCTACGAAATGGTCATCCGCACCGACATGACCGTCGAGGAGGTCTGGTATCACATCGACGATAGCGACAGCACCAACGACGACGGTGCCACCAAGCAGCTCAACGGCAACGGTGCCGGCTTCGAGCCCATGGTCGATGTGGATGGCAATTTGGCCTACACGCCGGGTGAGGTCTTCACCGATATCAACGGCAACGGTGTTTACGACGGACAACTGGGGGAAAGCTGGGCCAAAGCGGTCGAAGTCACGCCGAACCTCTCGATCAGCAGCCCCTACCAGAGGGAGTGGCGGCTTCGCTACAACAACATTCCGTCCGGCGGCCAAGGCAGGATCCGGGTCCGCCTGCTGGAGGCTTCATCCTCGCGCGATCTCACCCAAGACCCTGCCGAAGCCCATGTCACCGAGTTGACCCGCACGGTCCAGACCCGCGGTCTTGAAGAGCGGGTCAACATTGCTTGGCCGCAAAACGACGGCGACCCCGTCGATGACAATTACGTGATGAAGGTTTACTTTACCAAGAGTCTCGCCGACGGCACGAACAGCGAGAGCCTCAAAGAGCGCTTCACCTTCAGTATCGCCAGCCAATCCAGCGGCAACGCGGCCGGCGCCGTGGTCCAGCCGCGCGGAAATTTCCAGATCAACTACAACGTCACCGACCAGTTCCACGAATTGGCCATCCCGCTGCCCAATCTTTACAACGACGTCGCCGGCTTCCTCCATACCCTGCGCGTCGTCTACCGCTTCCCCGACGGCCGCGAACGCGAAGCCACACGCCTCGTCACCGCCAATCCGAGCACCAAACCCTTTGTCCGCATCACGCGGCCGACCGAGCTGGGCTCGGACGGCCGCCCGACCGAGATCGTTCTGCCCGATGGCCCCGGACCCGATGGGATCGAGTTCGTCGTGCAGGTCGAAACCAATGCGAGCGTGGAAGCCGCCCCGGTTCTGGGTGGTATTGTCACCTCCGGTCAGCCTGCTTCGTCGACCAACGGCACGACCACGACTTGGAGTTACACTTGGAACGTCACCGCGCCCGGCACTTACCTTATCACGGCTACCGCCTCGCTCAATGGCCAAGAGACCACGACAACGCGCAATGCCCGCGTCATCCTTCGTCAGATTGTCGATCCCTCCAACACCGACGACGGCGATGATGACAACGACGGCCTGGTCAACATCGACGAGACCAACCGTCAGCCGCTGCCAACCACCAATCCGGAGACTTGGGGCAATGGTGAGGTCCACCTCCATTTCGCCACTGGCCGCTCCATCCCAACCAGTCCCGATAGCGACGGCGACGGCTTGCCCGACGCGCTCGAAGTCGGTTGGCGCCTGGCCAACCCGCCGACGGATACCTCTGTCGATACCAATGCCGACGGGTTTCCGAACTTCATCGGCGACTTGGATCCGCCCCTCTACGCGGTGGTCGGCCACCATGGTTTTGTCCCCGGGGTCGGATCGCAAAGCCGGGGCGACGATCGCGCGCGCCAAGCGGCCGGCACCATGACCGATCCGCTCAACGCCGACAGCGATGGCGACGGCCTGCCTGATGGCGTGGAAGATGCCAACCGCAACGGTTGGGTTGATGGCGACGGCAAATCTCTGCCGCTTGACGCCGCCAGGGAACAATACGCCACGCACCGTCCGAATCTCGGTGACTGGCCGAATAATACCATCGAGTCCTTCGAAACATGGCAGGAGACCGGCCCGACCAAGGGTGACTCGGACGGCGATGGTTTGCTCGACGGCTTTGGTGAAGACCAAAATCTCAATGGCCGCACCGACCTTTTCCTCAAGCGTGAGGATGGCACGCTCACCGAGTTGCGGCTCAGCGAGAACGCGCCATTCCGCGTCGGCGGCCCGACCTCACGGGCCATCAACTATCCGGCCCTCTTCGCCGCTTACGCGCCCGCCGGCCACGGCACCGCCCAGGTCAACGGCTGGCCCAAGATTCTCATCACCGAAACCGACCCGCTCCACGCCGACACCGACGGTGACGGCTTGCCCGACGGATGGGAAGTCCGCAACGGTCTCGATCCGCTCGACGACGGGATCTACAGTTTCCGCACCGGCGAACCGGGCAACGTGGACCACGGTCCCGCCGGCGATCCCGACAACGACGGCACGGACAACGCCACCGAGTTGGCCAACGGTACCAACCCGAACCAGCGCGACGATGAGGGCGGTGGCGAGGGCGAGGGAACCATTACCATCGGCAAGTTCACCGATTGGACGCACCAGGATTTGCTCGTTCTCGACGAATACAACGAAGGCGGTAGCCAGGCGGCCGATGTCTACCGTACCAACGGGTTCGACAGCTCGCGCGATACGGTTGCTTTCTCCTTCCGCGACGGCGGTGCCGCCGACGGGCGCGTTTACTTCCGCGTCGACTTCATCGACCTCGCGCCCGATGCCTGGCAAGGCGAGGTGGATGCTTACATTGTCATCGACACCGGCAACCCCGCGGTTGGCGAGCGTGCCGTTCCCAACGATATCGATATCGCCACCGACATGCGCTGGGAAGCAGTCGTAGCCGCGTATGGCCCCAATCTCGGCTCGATCTTTGTCGACACCGACCGCAGTAACAACACGACCGACCAGTTCCAGAATCCACTCAACTTCGGGGTGCAAGCCCGCGGCTTTGGCGGGGTCAGCGAAATCGCCTGGTCGAGCCGCTACGACGCCGTCGAGATCGCCATCGACCGACAGCACCTCCTCGACGCCGGTTGGAGCGGCAACCCCGACACGCTCAACTTCCAGGTCTTCACCACCATGCCGAATACGCAGAGCGGCGGCAGCGGCGACCTTCCCGGGCGCAACGATATCCGTGACGCCATTTACGACGATTGGCTGGCCTCCGATTTTTGGCGGGATCAGGACAACATCAGGATCAATGGCAAGCTCTCCGGCTTCTTCGGCCGCCGGGGAAGTAATGATCGCAATCGAAACGCCAAAGTCCTGCTCTTGGCCCATGGCAACCAGCCGATCGAGCGGGCCGAAACCGCGCAGAATTGGGTGCGCCGCGGCAGTCCGGCGGTGGGCTACTCACGCTTGCTCGAGACCCATGTGGCATACGACGCCCCGCTGACTTTGCACATCACCCCAACCCTGGCCTCCGCCCTTCAGTGGGCCAAAAACCCGGAGGCCGGCTCGTGGCCGAACAACGACGGACCGAGCTTCAACCGAGTAGTCAAAACATTGGTCGGTCAGGAAAAAATTTCCCTTGTCGGCTCGACCTTCGCCGACCACGTGCCGAGGTATTTTCTTTCCGACTTCAATCTGGCGAACAAAGAGGTCGCGGAAAAATTCCTCGATACTATCTACGGCGACAACCAACCGGCCGCCTCGCGCAGCATTTTCTGGCCGTCCGAGCGGGTGCTCGACGACGAGTCCCTGGCCATGATCCAAGCCATGGGGTATGGACACACCTTTGCCGACCAAACGCGGCACTTCGTCAAGTGGTTTGGCCGGAGCAGTGCGCTGGGCACTTCGGGATACCGTCTTAATGAAGTCAACGGGGTGAAAATCTTCCCCATCCACGACGCGACCAGCGATTATCTGGACACCACCCTCGACGAAGGTGCGGCCCTGCCCGTCCGGCAACTCCTCTCCCGTCGTGCCCGCAGCGGCACGCAGGATCAGCTTGTTGTCCTCTGGCGCGACTTTGATGATTTCTCGAGCCACGCCAAGGCCTCCAGCTACGAGGCCAACGTCCGCTGGCTGGCCTCCCGCCCTTGGATCAACCTTGTCACCGCGGGGCAAATCGTGGCCGGTCAGGTGCCGTACCCGCGGGAGGACAACGGTCAGCTCACCGGGACCTGGGGCACGGTCAATCAAGGGACCGGCCGCGACCTGCGCCTGACCGCCAAGGACTGGGTCGACTGGGCCACCCGGGAGAACTATGACAATTGGTTCAACAAGCTGAAGACCCAGACTTTCACCGCGGACAGTGCCTTCGGTCGGGTCGGGGTCGACGGCCATGCCAACGCCGCATGGAATGCCGCCAAGACCGCCACCCCCGGCCACCTGCAGGACGTAGCCCGCGCGGTCATTGGAGGCGCCATGTTCCAAACCGCGTTCTACCTGCCGAATGCGGGCCAAGCCAACGACCTGAGCAAATTCAGCACCGGCGATTACATCAACCCCGCGTCGCTCGAGAACCAATCGCTGGCCTCCTTCGCCCGGAACACCCAGGGCCAGGCCCGCTTTGCCAAAGTCTACGCGCGCGTCGAGCAGTGGAACGCGTCGGCCGCCGCCGGCACCCACGAGGCGGTGGAGGAGGACGTCGATCTCGACGGACAAAATGAATACCTCCTCTTCAACAGCCGTGTCTTCGCCGTCTTCGAGAAGAAGGGCGGCCGCATGACCGCGGCGTGGCTGCGCGACGGCACCGACAAAATTTGGCAGGTGGCGGGTAACTTCGCCTCTTACGGCAACACGGATACCGAGGACGAAGGGGCCAGCAATGAAACGGCCTTCCGCACCAGCGGGTTCAAGGACTGGTCGGCAATTTCGGGTTCCGCCTCCAGCAGTACCGGCGTCAACGCCGACTATAACGTCACCGCAGCCCCTGAAGGCGGCAAAGGGTGGACCTTCACTTCCGGCGGCGTGAGCAAAACGATCACCCTGCCCGATGCCGCCAACGGCCGGCTTGCCGCCCGCTACACGCTGAGCGGTCCGGACAAACTCCTTGTGCGCTTCGGCCTCTCGCCGAACCTCATCGACCTCATGCTCCGCGGTCAGGAAGGCCTCACAACCGAAGTGGTCGAAAACACCCGCGTCAGCGTGGCCAATGCCAGCAGCAGCGAGGTGGTCCGCGCCTGGGTCGAGGCCCCGCGGATCAACCCCGCGGCCGTCGACACCGCCGCGACCACCATTGTGCAGCGGCGCAACCACGCACAAACCCACCAGGTCGAAATCGAGCTGACCGGTGCCGGTCCGCATCTTGTCACCCTCGGTTTCGACGACGGCAGCAATGCGCCGTCCGTGACCGACGGCCTTCCCGACACCTGGTGGAATGACTATAACATTCCGGCCGACGAGCGCGTGGCCGCGGCCGATCGCGACGGCGACGGTGTGACCAACGTGCAGGAATATGTCCTCGGCTCGGACCCGAACGATGCCTCCAGCGGCTTTCCCTCGCTGGTCGTTCTACCGGCCGGCGACACCTTCCAGGTAACTTTCCCGACCGTGGCCGGCCGCCGCTACACCGTGATGGCTTCAAGCAGCCTGACCGGAGGGTTGTGGAGGGCCGTGACCGACTTGGCCGGAGGCCAATCCAATCCGGTGACCGGTGATGGCACGAACCAGACGGTCACCGAGACCGGCCTCGGCTCGACTGGCGCGCGCTTCTACCGCGTCTTGGTGGAGCTGGGCGGGTCTTCCGATCCGGGTGGGGACGGGATCTGAGGCCATGGCCCCGCCTGGCTTCTGGGCCCGCACCCCAAGCCGTGGGGGTGTTCCCTAGGTATTTACCCAACAAATTGTGGTTGCAGAGCCCGAGAGAATCTGTCAACACAACGGACTGTTATGGCCAAGAAAAAACCAACCAAGAAAAAACCAGCCAAGAAAACCGTCAAAAAAGTCGCCAAGAAAAAAGTGGTGAAGAAAAAACGGAAAGCCAATCCCGCGCTCATGAAGCCGGTGACGCCTTCCGCCGCTCTCGCCGCCATTGTTGGCGCCAAGCCCGCTGCCCGCGGACAAATGACGAAAAGGCTCTGGGACTACATCAAAAAGAACAAACTGCAGGACAAAGTCAAAAAGACGATGATCCACGCTGACGATAATCTGAAGGTCATCTTCGGAGGCAAAAAACTCGTCAGCATGTTCGAGATGACCAAGCACGTCTCCAAGCACCTCAAATAACCTCCCGGTTATCCTTCACCAACCGGCGGCTTCGCAAGAGGCCGCCGGTTTTTTTGTAGGGGGGCGCCGCGAGGGCGTGCACTAATGCCAACGTCCTTTTGCTTTTTGACTATTGATCGAGCGGTAGGGCTGGGCCTCCGGACCGGCCGTGTCGAATCTCATAGAAGGTTCGCGGTCGGCCCGGAGGTCCGACCCTACCCCGGGGTCGAAGGA
>CAMBSX010000057.1 GCA_945870655.1 Chthoniobacter flavus
GCCCGCATCCAGAACATGACGCGCCCGCCCGATGTCAAAGCCCTCGAAGTGGAAATCGAGGAAATCCGTGGAGAAAAAGAAGCGGCCATCAAGGCTCAGGATTTCGAAAAAGCCGCCTCCCTTCGCGACAGCGAGAAGCAGGCCCGCGAGAAGCTGGAAAAAATCATGGCCGACTGGCGCACCCAGCGTGACGAAAAAGAGGTCGTCGTCGGCGAAGACGAAATCCTCCACGTCATTTCCAAGTGGACCGGCATTCCCCTGGCCCGCATGGACCAGAACGAGACGCGCAAACTCCTCGCCATGGAAGGCGAACTGAAAAAGTCGGTCATCGGCCAGGACGAAGCAGTTATTGCCATCAGCAAGGCCCTCCGCCGCTCCCGTGCCGACCTCAAAGACCCGCGCCGCCCGATCGGATCGTTCATTTTTCTCGGCCCGACCGGTGTCGGTAAGACCTTCCTCGCCCGCACCCTCGCCGAATTCATGTTCGGCGATGCCGACTCGCTCATCCAGATCGACATGTCGGAATACATGGAGAAGTTCACCGCCTCACGCCTCATCGGCTCGCCTCCCGGCTATGTCGGGCACGAGGAAGGCGGTCAGCTCAGCGAGGCCGTGCGCCGCCGCCCGTACTCGGTGGTCCTTTTCGATGAAGTGGAAAAAGCCCACCCGGATGTCATGCATTTGCTCCTGCAGATCCTCGAGGAAGGCAAACTGACTGACTCCCTCGGCCGCAAGATCGATTTCCGCAACACCATCATCATCATGACGTCCAACGTCGGCGCCGAACTGCTGAAAAAGCAGACCAGTCTCGGTTTCGGTGCGGCCAAACTCGACGAGAGCCACGAAGGCATGCGCGACAAGGTGATGGAAGAGACCAAGCGCGTTTTCAAGCCCGAGTTCCTCAACCGCCTGGACGATATCATCGTCTTCCACAGCCTGCAAAAGAGCGATCTCGAGCAAATCGTCGACCTGGAGGTCAAGAAAGTGGTCGACCGCCTCAAGGCCAAGGACATCTCGATGGTCCTGGAGCCCGACGCCAAAGAGTTCCTCATCAGCAAGGGCTACGACCCGCAATACGGCGCCCGCCCCATGCGACGCGCCGTCGAGCGGTACCTCGAAGATCCGGTGGCCGAAGAAATCCTCCGCGGCAGCTACGAACCCGGGCAGCAACTCCTCGTCGTCCGGGACGGCGAAAAACTGGCCTTTAAAATCAAAGGCAAGACCGAGCCGCCCGCCTTGGCGGCGGCGGAAAAGCCCGAATAACTCCGGCCTCGAACCACCAAGGCCCGACAACCCGCGCGATTTCGGCGAGAAAGAGGGGGTAGTGCCTGGCTTGCCATCACCCGGAAGTGTCGCAACCTACTGCCAAGTCCAGCCGAACCCGACCGGTTCCCCCCCTAAATTCCTTTCCGAAGCCGTCTTCTCCTCCGACGCGGCATCTGTCCCCCAGCCGAACAAACCGCGGATTTTATCCAGGTCCAACCACGCAGGCTCCGCCTCCATTTTGGCTTCCGGTGTCAGCGGCGCGAGATCCTGCGCGCCGGCCGACACGGGTACCACGTCGGTGGTCAGAAGCATGACGATCTGCTCCGTGGTCAGCGGCGGGAGAGCGGAAAGAAAAAGTTTGGGTGTGGAGATCGGACCGAAGGCCCCCGCACGAATGTCGTAAGGCCCAGCTTGGCCCGCGCCGACCAAATCGAGCACCGCGACCCAAGGCTGCTCCCGGGTGAAATGGAAGGCGCCCGCCGCAGCCAACCTGCCGCGCGAGGAAAAAGTCACCGGAAGGTTTGCCGCGCGGAGGGTTCCGAGCAGGAAGGGTTCGCCCAGCGTTCCCTGCAGGTAAAGATCTGGCTCGAGCGATCCAGCACCCTCCGCCGGCCCGGCCCGCAAGGGCACAGACGATCCGGCTTTCAGGTCGAGTTTCCACCCGGCAAATGGCTCCAGCGCAACCCGCAAGGGGGCCACTCCCGCGGCCGCGGCCGACTCGAGGCCCAACCGGGGCGCGAGGACGACCGCGCCCCGAACCTCGCTGCCGTCCAGATCGATCGTGCCCTTAACCTCTCCACCCTCGCCATTGCCACGCGCCTCGAGGCTCCCCGTGCCGCGGAGCAAGAGGTGATCGTTCTCGTAGATGCCCAGCCCCACTCCCCGCAGGCGGATGTCCCACCCGGGATTATGCCGGTTTGCCATGTCGATGCTGCCCTCTGCCCCGAGAATCCCTTCACCCATCTTGGCGCTGGTTTCCTCGAGAGTAGCTTTCGTCCCGGCAAACACCGCCTTGGCTTGCACGGCTTCGATCGGCAACCAATCACCCGGAAAAGAAATTCTCCCGTCCTTCCATTCCAAACTCCCTTCCACCCGCGGTGCAGCCGGCGTGGCCCCGACCCGGAGTTTCCCCCGCAGAAGGCCGCGGTCGAAGGTCATCCCGTCGGCCTCAAGCGAAAACCGCGCCAAGTCGGTCGGGGGAATATCCAACTGCGCACTCCATGGTTGCGACTGGTCGATAAAAGTCCAACCGCCGCCCTTGAGTTGACCGAGTATTGGCAACTCCAGCTGCAAGGTCGCGGCAGCGGATCCTTCGGGCTGGAACTTCGCACCGACCGAGGCACGCCGGTCTTTGATTTGCAGGGCGAGAGAGGCCCGTGCTTCCGGCAGAGTCAGACTGGGAAAGGCCGCTCCGAATCCGGTGACGGAAAAGTGTCCGTCGATCGTCGCGTTCTCCCAAGGACCGCTCCCATCAAAGCGCAAATCCGCTTTGCCTCGCAGTGTCGTCTCCTGGCCGAATAACTCGACCAGCGCGCCGAGATCGAGATTGTCCGAACGAAGAAAAGCATAGATGTCGCGCTCGCGACGGGCCGCCTTTTCCCAAGGCTCACGGGCCAGGACTGCCCGGAGCGAAAGCGGCAGGAATAATTCGCCGCGCATCAGGCGGGAACGCCCGCTGAAAAGTTGGATATCCTGCACCGAAAGTCCCTCTTCACCAAAGTAAAGCGACGAGGAAAGCGAGAGCGGTCCGCGATCAAGCAGGAATCGGGAAATGTAGATGTTGCCGGGCGAATAGCTGCCGGAGAATTTGCCGTTCACCGGCACCGGGTTGAGGTCCCCGGTGAAACGGACCAGTTCAAGCGTGGAGACCCCGGAATGCACCGTTGCTGTGCCATCCCCATCCCAGAAGAGCAGCACACCGCCCTCGCGGGCCCAGTCCGGAGCAAAGCGTCCCAGCGGGCCGAGATACCTCGCCACCTCGCGGATCCGCAACTCGAGGCGACCTTGGTAGGACAAGGAATCGTCCAGCTTGAGTTGGCCGGCACCACGCAGAAAATCGGAACCGCTTTGGGCGTCAAGATTGGTCAACTTGAAATCCCGCCCTTCCAACTTCAGGTCAGCTTGCACTGACCCGGGCGGCAAACCGCGCAGCGACAAATCCCAGCCGCGAACCTTGAGCCAGCCCTGTCCGCCGGCCGCCTCCCCGGAACCTTGCCCCTCGGCCCGCAAACCGCCGGCCAAACCATCCCAAGGCGAACCAAACAAAGCGGCCAAGGCACGAAGATTGCCGATATCCGCCGCAAAATCGTAGTCGAAAGGCATCTCGCGCCACCCCGACGGGGTCGGCGGGATGGCGACCGTGCCGCGCAGACGAAGGGCATTTGCCTCCTGCCGCAAAATGCATTCATTGAGGCGCACACGCCCTCCCGCCACGCTGAGTCCGATGGCCAGTTCCTCAACCGCATTTTTCCGCCAAGCAAACTCCTTGGCCTCGAGACGTAGGGAAATCTGTCCGGACAAGGGCTGATCTGGATGGCCGTTGAAGGTGAGTTTGGCCAAATCGACCGTGCCCTCCATCTCCCCCTCGAAACCCGCGAAGGCCGCCGCGCCGGCCAGGGACAAATTGAGGGCGTTAAGGGCCGCCTTGACGCCCTCCGTGTCCCAAGTCACATCGGCGAAGGCGTAACCGCCGAAGGCCCGCAACTCGAACGTCAGTGCGGTCTGGCCGACCAGCGAAAGTGTCGCATTGTCCACCGTGACATGACGGTCGAGCTTGAGATCGGCCAGATAAGCAACACCATCACGCCAAGCGGTCACCGCCGTGAGATCCGTGAAGGCGCGGGAGTGCCGGCCCAACACGGCCGTGGCCCGGCGCACGCGCAGCAAGCCGGTGCGGTCCTCGTCGAGGAGAAGTTCCAGCCCGTTCAAGTCGAGGCTCCAACCCGCCCCGGAAAACGCCACCTCGGCATCGGTCACTTCGACCACCGAAGGCCAGTGCAACGTCTGACCGCCACCCTCTCCGCCGACCGCGACCTCCGCTGCCGACGGCGGAGCGGTGACAATTTTGCCCCGCACCCCGTAGAGCGCCATCCGCTTGATCCACGTCGGCGGGGAAAGACTCCAATCGACAGGCGCAGCCCAGGCGAGACGAACCTCCGCGACTTCCAAGTCGGTTCCGGACGGACCGGACACGTGCACGCCTCGCAGGACGATGGGGGCAAAACATTCGGCCTCGGCCGCAGTAACCCGCACGGTGTGGCCTGTCGCCGCGCCGAGCCAAGGAATAAGCCGGAGGACCAGTTGACCAAGAGCAAAGCCGTGAATCAGCCAAAGCAGAGCCAGAACCAGCGCCGCGAGGAAAGTGATGACGAGGGCCCGGCGGCGGACCGACGAGGAGGATCTGGAATCCCGATTCATGAGCGAAAGGGCAAAACCGGCGCCCGAAAAAACTCCCCTAAAAAGTTGTAGCCCTCCTCACCGAATGGTGAGAAGGGCTACTGTTCCCCCCAGAACAATCTTTACTAAAGATGTGAGCAAAGTAGCACACGACCCTCGCCGCGCAAGGAGAAAAAATGAAAAATGTTGAGGGCCGAAGAGTCATGGATTTAACATATTCATTATGAACATTTTATGGCTTGTTACGTTTTCGTCACAATCAGCCCGGACCCGTCTTACCGAACAAGAAGCATTCGAATCCCTACTACAATCATCAAGATAGCAAAGGTCCGAGTGAGCAGATCATTGGAAAGAAGCTTCAGCCAATCGGCGGCCACCCATGTGGTGACCACCGCCCCGATCATTACCGGGAGGACCACCTGCCATTTGACCAAAGAGACGGAGGCATACTTGGTGGTCGCGACGAGTGAGACTGCGATGATCACCGCGAGCGAGGTGGCCACGGCGGATTTCTGATCGAGAGCGAAAAGAAAAACAAAACCTGGCACCATGATCAGTCCGCCTCCCACCCCGAAGAGAGCCGCAAGCACGCCGGTGATCGCCCCGAGGCCGAGGCCGAGGAGGAATTGTGTCGTTGTCATACTCCCGATGAGAAGTCCCCCGTTATCCACTCCAGGCGGTGGGCCAACATGCGCTCGCTTTCGAATTCAAAATAGCCGCGGAAGTTTCGTCCCTCGAGCACCCCGGGCAACCAATGACGGTCGTCGGCCCACATTTTGTCATAGGGAATCTCGGCGCGCCGCACCCAGAGCGGGATGGCCTCGTCCGTTTCCGTCGGTTCACCGTCACAACCCTCCGCCACGAAAACCGTACAGTGCAAGGCGTAGCCGTCGGCAAATTGGAAGTGCAACTCGCCGCGCTGCTGCGGATTGCGCGGCGTGACACAAAGTTCTTCCTGCACCTCCCGGATGGCCGCTTCGAGCGCTGTTTCACCCGGTTCAAGGCGGCCGCCCGGACCGTTGATTTTTCCCGCCCCCAAACCGCGCTTCTTGTGGATAAGGAGCACTTCGTCACCGCGGGTGACGAAGCAGAGATTAGCCCGCTCGCGGGGGTGCCAAGTGGACCAGTCGGTCGTCACGTCGAGTTCGCGGTTATTTGGCTTCGTCCCTCAGGGGAACAACCAACACGGGGCAACCCGTGCGTTTGAGCACCCCGGTGACCACACTGCCGGTGAAGAGGTGGTAGATCGCACCGTGGCCGTGCGAACCCATGACCAGGCGCTCGGCACCGAGTTCCGCAGCGGCAGCGATGATCTCGTCGGCCGGGAGACCGAAACGCACGTGCGACTCGCAGATTACACCGCGCCCGGTGATTTCCGCGGCCAACTGCGCGAGACGCTCTTTTTCGATGCGTTCCTCGACCTCAAGGTCCTGCCCGATCCTCAGGCGCATCATTTCCGGGTCGGTCTCGAACCCCGCCACCTCGGCCGCGGGTTCGATCACATGGAGCAACACCAGGGCGGCACCCCGGGTCCTCGCCTCCTCCGTCGCGGCGGACAGCAACCGTTCCTGAGTGTCGCTGAAATCAACCGCCACCAGCACTTTGTTCATTATGCTATCATCCGCCGGTCCGCCCCTCCGGGCCAGCGCGAAATGGGGCGGGCGGCCGATGGACACCCAGGGCCATTTGTGGCAGGGTGCGGGCATGTTCAAGCGGAGTCTATTCCTCGCCGCCGCACTGGCCCTTGCCGCGGTCGGTGCCCGCGGCCAAGACGAGGAGACTGCAGCGGAAATCCTCTCCGACGCCTATGCCCGCGAGGAACTCGGGGTGAACGAACTGACCGCCCCGTCAATCCAGCGCCTCTTCAACGAATTGGAACTCTTCAAGCCCGTGCCGGTGCAACTCCTCGCCGAGACGGATTTCGAACGCACCTACAGCAACCGCTTCCAGACCTCCCTGAATTTCGGCGCGCTCATCTGCGACGGCTTCTTTGCCGTGGTGGCCGAGCAAAAGGGTCTCATCCAGAAAGTCGGGCGCGCCCTCCTCCGGCAAGCCAAGAGCCTTGCCGTAGGGCAACGCCTTTCGACACATGCCAACAGCCTCCTTGAACTCGGCATGCGCGGCGACTGGGCCGAGCTCAAACTCGAACTGATCAAGACCCAAGCCGGTGTCGAAGAGGCGATGATCGAACTGCGGGACGAAGAAATGGCCCATATGATCAGCCTCGGGGGCTGGCTGCGCGGGTTTGAGATCGGCTGCCTTGTCACCGCGGACGACTACAGTCCGCAGCGTGCCGCCGGACTGATGAAACCCGATGTGATGGACTACTTCCTCGAGCGGCTTGCCACTCTCAACCCCCGCCTCAAGGATACCGAACTGGTCACCTCCCTTACCTCGCGGCTCGAAGCCATCCGCAAAATTGCCGGCGGCGCCGCCGACCGCGCACCTTCGAGAACGGAAGTCGAGCAAATGCGCGATCTCGCCGTCGAAATCAACACGATCATGTCCGCCCGCGTCAACCAGGACGGCCAAATCGTGAAAAACGACTGAGTGCCGCCGCGACACTCGGTGCCGCGCCAACCATGCCGGTAATTTTCCGTCCACCGCCCCACAGCCGCGCCCGTCAGCTCCATGCCGCGGCGGAAACATTTTTCCGCGACACGTGGAAACTTGCCCCACAGGAAGCCGCTGAGCTCGGACTCGCTTCATACCGCGGGAAACTCGGCCCGAACGAACCGGGATCCCACCAAGACCGCATCCGTCTCTTCGAACGGACCCTCCCCCTGATTGAAGGCCTTCCGCCGGGCCAAGGCGACGATTGGACCGACCGCCGCGCCTTCCTTGCTTTCCTCCGTACCGGCTTGTTTTTCTCACGCGACCACCCACGCTGGCAAATCGACCCGCAGGTCCACAGCGGCACTGCGGTCAACGCCGTCTTTCACTTGCTCGTCCGCCACGCGGAGGACCTGAGCGCGGTCACGCCCGACATCCTTTCGCTGGTAGCCGGTATTCCGCGTTTTCTCGACGAGGGCCGCGCCTGCCTGCGGCGTCCGGTGCCGCTCTGGACCAGGCTGGCTGCGCGCTCAAGCACACACGCCGCGACTTTCCTCGAGCAGACCGCCGCGCAAATCGTGCCGCTGGCAAAATCGCCCGCACGGGCCAGACGGCTTTTTGCCGCGGCGGCCAGCGCCTTCCGCGCGTATGCACGGGATTTGCACAAAATCCGGACCGGGCCGGCCAACGGATTCGCCGTCGGACGCACCCACTTCGAGTTTCTCCTGCGCGAGCGGATGGGAACCGATGCCAGCGCGGCCGAATTGCGGGCCGAAGGACAACGGCTCGTCGACAGGATCTCGGACGAATTGCGTCGCGAGGCGGCGAAATTCGGACGCCAGCCCGCCCATGAAATCCTCCAGCGCCTGCGCAACGAATGGACGCCGTTCGCCGGCGACCTACTCGACGAATACCGCACCGTCACCGAAACGATCAAAAAGCATCCGGCCACCGCCGGGCTGGTCGGTTTGCCACGGGGCGAAAAGTTGAAAATCGTTCCCGTCCCCGATTTTCTCCGCGAGCAATTCCCCACCGCGGCCTACGGCGCCCCCGGACCGTTCGATGCCGACCAGACGGGCATTTTCTGGGTCAACGATCTTTCCAAACACGCGAAAAGCGCAGCAGAACGGCGGGCGGAAATAGCACAGCATTTCGGACTCGAGCTGACCTGCGCCCACGAGGCTTATCCCGGACACCACCTCCAATTCGTCGTGCAGAACGGTCATCCGAGCCGGTTGCGGCGCATGTTCTCGCACGCCATTTTTTACGAGGGCTGGACGCTCTGGTGCGAAAAACTCTGCATCGATCGGAAAATCTACCGCGCCCCGCACGCCAGGCTCATCCAGTTGCATGATGCTCTCTGGCGCGCCCACCGGATTATCGTCGATATCGGGTTGCACACCGGCGGAATGACCCATGCGGCAGCCACCCGCCATCTGGTGCAAAATGTCGGCTTTACCAAGGCCCGCGCCGCTGCCGATGTGAATTGGTATACCTCCGCCCCGACCGTTCCCATGAGCTACCTCCTCGGACGCGAGAAGGTGGCCTCGCTCTTCGCCGCGCAGCACGACTCCCTGCGCAACTTCAACGACCGCCTTCTTTCCCACGGGGCGGTGCCGTTTGCCTGGTTCGACCGCGATCTTGGCGCCGTGGCAAAAGGGTAATCCCCCCCCGCTGACTCCAGCGCGGTTGGCACCTTAGAGCACCGACGCCCATCCTAGGCTTTTTCCCCCGCGGGGGAGCCGGCAAAACAATTCAGGTAGGTGTAGCCGTCGAGCGCCCTCTCATACTCGTCGAGCAGACGCATCCCCTCGTTCGGTTTCAGACGGTCCTGTTTGATGGCGGCATCCACCTGGACTTTCATCCGGCGGGCCAATTCGCTTTTTTCCCACTGGGTGAGGGCCAAGACATTCCCGATCGTGTTGCCGCCGATGATTTCCTCGACGTAATAGCCGCTCTCCTCATCCTCATCCAAAAAGATATGCATTTCATTGACGCGACCGAAGAGGTTGTGCATGTCGCCCATGATGTCCTGATAGGCACCAGCAAGGAAAAAACCGATGTAGTACGGCTTGCCCTCCTCCACACGATGCAGGGGGAGCGTGGGCTTCACGTCCTGCAAATCGATGAAGCGCGCAACCTTTCCGTCCGAATCGCAAGTGATGTCCACCAGCGTGGCCTGGCGGTCCGGCGCCTCATCCAGACGGTGCAACGGCATGACCGGAAAAAGTTGCCCCAGGGCCCAGTGATCGAGGAGCGACTGGAAGACGGAAAAATTGCAGAGCACCTGGTCGCTGAGGGAAACCTCAAGGTCCTTCACTTCCTCCGGCACGTAGCGCACATCACGGAACAGCTCGACCACCTTGGCCGCGATGCGCCAGTAGACCGTTTCGATTTTCGCTTTGGCCGGCAGATCGAGCAATCCGAGGGAGAACATCGAATCGGCCTTCTCCCGGATCTCCTGTGCGTCATGCAGGCTTTCCAGGCGATGCTTGCTGCCGAGGGAGGCGTAAATCTCCAGGATGTCCTGGACGATGGAGGGATCCTCCCCGGCCGATTTCACTTCCGGCCCGCGGGATACTTTTTCGATCGTCCCGAACGCCTCGACAATGAGGACGGAATGGTGCGCGGCGATGGCGCGGCCACTCTCGCTGACCAGGATGGGATGGGCCACTTTCTCCTCGTCGCAGACTTCCTGCACCGCGCCGACCACGTCACGGGCGTATTCGTGCAAGGTGTAATTGACCGAGCTGTCAAAGGTCGTGCGCGACCCGTCGTAGTCGATGCCGAGGCCGCCACCCACATCGAGGTAGCCGAGTTCATGGCCGAGCTTGTGCAACTTGGCGTAGAAACGGGCGGCCTCGCGCACCGCACGCTTGATCGTGCCAATGTCGGTGATTTGCGATCCGACGTGAAAATGCACCAGCTTGAGGCAATGGGCCATGCCTTCGCGCCGGAGCAGTTCACTGGCCTGGACAAGTTCCGCGGTGGAAAGACCGAATTTGGCATCCTCCCCGCCGCTCGTCGCCCATTTCCCGGAGCCTTTGGTGGCGAGCCGGACGCGGACGCCGATCCATGGCTCGACCCCCATCTGTTTGGCGATGGCGAGGACCTGCGTGAGCTCCTCGATTTTTTCCACCACCATGACGAGCCGCTTGCCCAGCTTGCGCCCGAGCATGGCATTGCGGATGTAGTCCGCATCCTTGTAACCGTTGCAAATGATGAGGCTTTCCGGGTCGGTGTGCACGGAAAGCGCGGCGAGCAGTTCCGGCTTGCTGCCGGCCTCGAGGCCGAAGTGAAACGGCTCGCCCGCATCGACAATCTCTTCGACCACCTCGCGCAGCTGATTGACCTTGATCGGAAAAACACCACGGTAGTCGTTGCCATAGCCGGAGCCTGCAATCGCTGCAGCGAAGGCTTTGTTCACCGTTTCGACGCGGTGGCGCAGGAGATCCTGGAAGCGCAGGGTCACGGGAAAAGAAAGACCGCGGGAGCGCGCCTCGGCGACAAGCTCCATCATATCCACCTCGCAGCGAGGCTCGCCGCAGGGACGCACCGAAACGTGACCTCGGTCATTAACCGAGAAATAAGGCGCGCCCCAGCGCTCCACATTGTAAAGCGCCAGCGCGGAGGAGATGTCCCATTCTTTCATTTGCGAGCGCGCTAATACGACCATCTGCCCCCGCGTGCAAAGGGAATTCTCAAGAATTTTGCTTTGGCCCCCGGCCGGCCCTGCGGCCAGAATTGCCCAAATGCCTCCGTCTAACCTTCCCCGCATCGAGCACGAGGTCACCGTGATGTTCTACGACACGGACTGCGCCGCCGTCGTGCACAACCTCGCTTACCTGCGGTTTATCGAAGAGGCACGGACCATCATGGCTGAAAAAATGGGCATGCCCCTGCGCCAGATGGTCGAGACCGGCCTCTATCCGGTCGTCCTGCGCACCGAAATCGATTACCTCTCGCCGGGCAAAGTCGGCGAACGCCTGCTTGTCCGCGGCGGGGTCTGCCACCTGGCCCGTGTCCGCTTCGGTGTGCATTTCGAGGTTGTCCGGCCGGAGGACGGAACCATCCTCGCCGACTGCCGGCAGACCCTCGCCCTCATTCGCATGCCCGGAGCCAAAGCAGAACGCTTGCCGCCAGAGTGGTTTCTCGACTCACCTACAACCAACCTAGGGAGAGCGCTCAAACTCCCTTAGTTGCCGATAACGTCGATCGATCCTCGCGAGTAGCTTGCGGCTAACATCATGCCAAGCGAGCACGATTCCATTCTCGAAAAAAGCAAGCCGCTCATCCTTGTGTCGCAAGGGATCAGTAGCCAATGGGGAAATATTATTTTTGGCTCGTGTGTCGTTAATCCGCGCGACATGCCTATCGCGCTCCTTGATAGCCTCCAACAACTCATCACAGAGTTGGACTGCCGTTGTGTAACGAAGACTATCTCCTGTTGGCGCCGTGGTTTGCAGATCGCGAATGTCCTCCCTCAAGGTGCGGAGGTGATGCGTGCGGGATGGTGCCGCAATTACACCTTCGGTCTCAAGCGGTAGCGGCCCCAATATCTCGTCTACATGCTCGTCCACAAAAAGCGAAAGTCGGACGATAGGATGCTCCGCGGCGAAATACTGGTGCCAAACAAAATATGCCGCAACAGAGATCAGACCGAGAATGATAAAGCGCTTCACTTAAAGGGTTATGACTCTATGCTGCTATCATTTGCAAGCTGCTTATCCTTGAACATCTAAGCCAACGGCGATCTATTGCCCGGGCAGGCGTTAATCTGCAATCAAACCCCGGCCCGCAAGGACCGCGCCACAGCCCCGAGTGCCATGGTCAGCTTTTCCCGCACCCCGGGCGCAAAGCCGCGCTTTTCGTGCAAGACGAGGAGCTGCAAAGCATCGCTGCGCAACAGGCTGGCGTTGCCGACCTCCAGATGCAGGGTGATTCCGCGCGGCTCACCCCAGCCAGCCCCGCCGGCATCGGCCGCCCGGTCCATCGCCCCCGAAGCGGCCTCGAGCAATTCCGCCTGCTTGAGATCCAGCGGCATGCTCC
>CAMBSX010000058.1 GCA_945870655.1 Chthoniobacter flavus
TATTTCATGTTCAGCGCGCCGGATCTGGCCATGACGCAGGTGCTGGTCGAAACGCTGACCTTGGTGCTCTTCGTGCTGGCCTTTTACCGGCTGCCGGTTTTCGGGAACTACTCAAAGAAAGCGGTCAAGGTGCGCGATGCGATCGTGGCCGCGGTTTTTGGCACGGTCATGGCCATGGTCGTGCTGGTCGAGCAGTCCTCGCGGGCGACCGACAACAGTGTGTCGCGTTTCATGAGCGAGAACAGCCTCACCCTGGCCAATGGGAGCAATGTGGTGAACGTCATCCTCGTCGATTTCCGCGCCCTCGACACGCTGGGAGAAATCACGGTGCTGGCCATCGCGGCGTTGGGCGTTTTCGCCATGATGCGGCTGCGTCCGGGTTCCAAGAAGGAGGACGGCAAATGAACAGCGTGATTTTGGCCACGGTGAGTCGCTTGCTCACGGGTTTGCTTTTGGTCTTCTCGGTTTTTCTCCTCTTGCGCGGGCACAATCTGCCAGGCGGCGGGTTTTCCGGCGGACTAGTGGCGGCCAGTGCGTTCGTGCTTTTCGCCTTTGCCAGCGGATTCCCCGCGGCCCGGAGCATGTTGTTTTTCACCCCGCACGTCATCATCGGTCTCGGCTTGGTCGTGGCGATTGTTGCCGGATTGGCCGGTAATGTGGCCGGACTGCCGTTCCTCACCGGCTTGTGGGACAAGACACCCTTGCCGGTGATCGGCAAGCTCGGGACGCCGTTGCTCTTCGATGTCGGGGTTTATTTCGCCGTGCTCGGGGTGACCACGTTAATCGTTTTCAGTTTGGGTGAGGATGCGGGGGAGGAGGACTGACCATGGAATGCCTCCTGGCCATCACGATCGGCGTCCTTTACGCGGCGTCCTTCTACCTGCTCCTCCGGCGTGGTGTGGTGCGCATCATTCTCGGCATCGCGTTGTTGAGCCAGGCGGTCAATTTGCTCATTTTCACGGCGGGCGGTTTGCGCGAGGGCGGAGCGCCCTTCATCGCCGAGGGTCAGACCGCGCTGGCCGCGACCAGTGCCGATCCGTTGCCGCAGGCGCTGATTCTCACCGCGATCGTCATCAGCTTCGGGGTGCTCGCCTTCACGCTGGCCATGGTGCACCGCGCGGATCAGGCCACGGGAACGGATGACGTGGATGATTTGAAAGGGACGGACCAGACATGAACGCGGTGACGCTGGCCATCCTGACGCCGCTGGTCACGGCGGTCTTTTGTCTTTTCACTCTGCGCTCGCCGCGGCTGCAGCGATTTTTCGGTGTGGCAGGGATGGTTGTTCTGCTCGCGGTCGCGCTGCGGTTGATGGCCGAGGTGGGCGGGGGGACGATTGAAGTGGTGCGTTTCGGCAACTGGCCCGCGCCATTTGGTATCGTCCTGGTGGCAGATCTTCTTGCCGGCATCATGGTGCTGGTTTCAGCCATCACTGGTCTGGCGGTGGCCGTTTACTCGGTGGCCGATGTGGACGCCCGACGGGTGCGGTTCGGGTATTACGCCTTCCTTCATTTCATGATGTTCGGGGTGTGCGGGGCGTTCCTTACGGGGGACATCTTCAACCTGTTTGTCTGGTTCGAGGTGATGCTGATCAGCTCGTTCGTCCTGATGAGCCTCGGCGGGGAAAAGCCGCAGATGGAGGGCGCGGTGAAATACGTGACCCTCAACCTCATTTCCTCGAGTTTCTTTCTCGCAGCCTGCGGTATTCTTTACGGTCAGACTGGTACACTGAACATGGCGGACCTGGCTTTGACCGCACGGGAAATGCGTCCGGAGTTGCTCACCATGACGGCGATGCTTTTCCTGGTGGCCTTCGGTTTGAAAGCGGCGATCTTTCCGCTTTTTTTCTGGTTGCCGGCCTCATATCACACGCCGCCGGTTGCGGTGTCGGCGATTTTTGCCGGATTGCTGACCAAGGTCGGCGTGTATGCCTTGATCCGGGTCTTCACCCTGATCTTCACCGAGGATCTGCTGCTTACCCACGGGCTGCTCCTCGGGTTGGCCGGGTTGACCATGGTGACCGGTGTGCTTGGGGCCATGGTGCAATTCGACTTCCGCCGGTTGCTCTCTTTCCACATCATCAGCCAGATTGGTTACATGGTGCTGGGCTTGGCGCTTTTCACCCCGCTGGCCATTGCCGGGACGGTCTTCTACCTTTTCCATCACATCGTGGTGAAGGCGAACTTGTTCCTCATTAGTGGGGTCACCGCGCGCTACGGGGGATCGTTTGATTTGAAAAAGTTGGGCGGCTTTTACGCGGCAACCCCGCTCCTCGCGCTCTTGTTTTTCATTCCGGCCATGTCGCTCGGCGGCATTCCGCCGCTCTCGGGATTTTTCGCCAAGTTCGCCGTGGTGAAGGCCGGTTTGGCTGGGGACACCATGTTCGGCGGATGGGCGACGGTCTTGGCCGTGATAGCCTTGGCCGTCGGACTGCTCACTTTGTTTTCCATGACGAAGATCTGGGCGGAGGTTTTCTGGAAGCCGGCCCCCGAGGGTCATGCCCCGCACCCGGGTCATGTTCCGCCCGGGGAGAGATTCCTCCTCCTTGCGCCGGTGGCCGCCCTGGCCGCCTTGACTCTGGCCATCGGATTTTTCCCGCAGTTTTTCTTCGATTTTGCGGCGCGCTCGGCCGAGCAGTTGTTGCAACCGGAGATTTACATCCATGCCGTTTTGGGGAGGACGAACTGACATGTATGCCGCGATCAACCTGATCCTCACCCTGGTTTGGTCCGGTCTGCTCGGCGGCATCACGCTGGCCAATCTGGTTTCCGGTTTTCTTGTCAGCTACATTCTTCTTTGGTTGGTCACCCGCGGGCAGCGCGGGCATGACGGCTACTTCGGAAAATTGCCGCGAGTCTTCGGTTTCGTCGGTTACTATCTTTGGGAACTGGTCAAATCGAATGCCATCATCGCCTACGATGTGCTGACCCCGACGCACCATATGAAGCCGGGGGTGATCGGCATCCCGATCGAGGCCAAGACCGACCTTGAGATCACCGTTTTGGCCAACTTGATCACCATGACGCCAGGAACCCTCAGTCTCGACATTTCGCCCGATCGCAAGACGCTCTATGTGCATGCCATGTATATCCACGACCCCGAGGCATTGCGCCGCGACATCAAGGAAAACTTTGAGCCGCGGGTGCTCGCTCTTTTGAGATAAACCATGGAAAGCACCCCCGCTCTCATCACGGTGGCTTGGCTGGCTGGCACCATCCTTTCGTTCGGCATGATTCTGACCTTCATCCGCGTGGTGGCCGGCCCGACGCTGGCCGACCGGGTTGTGGCGATGGATGCGCTGGCCACCATGGTCATCGGCGTGCTTGTGCTCACCTCGATCGTCACCGGCACCGCGTTACTTCTCGATATCGCGCTGGCCATCGCGCTGGTCGTGTTCCTCGGCACGATTGCCATGGCCACCACGATCGAAAGGGGGGTTTTCAAATGACCTGGGTGATCGGAGGCTGCCTGGTCATCGGGGCGTTCCTCATGTTTCTCACCGGGCTGGGGCTGGTCCGCATGCCGGATATTTTCACCCGCATGCATGCGGCGACGAAGAGTGCTTCGCTCGGGGTCGCGCTCTTGCTCTTGGCCGCGGCCCTGTTCTTCCAGGAAGCGATGGTGGTGACCAAAGCGGTGGTGACCATCGCCTTTATCTTTCTCACCGCGCCGGTGGCAGCCAGCCTGCTCGGCCGTGCGGCGTATGCGCGGCGCACGCCCTTATGGGAGCATTCCGTGATGGACGAGGGGCGCGACCACATCGCCATCCGCCCAGAGGCGCGGCCGGATCAGGTTGAGAGAACCAGCCAAGACACGTAGGTAGCGTAGCCGGCGAGAAGGATGGCGCCTTCGAGGCGTGTGATACGTTTCTGGTGGTAGGCCATCGGCCAGAGGACAAGGGCAAAGACCGCCATGACGGCGTAGTCGATCAGGCTGATACCCGACTCGGCGAGCGGAGTGACCATGGCGGTAATGCCGAGGATGCCGAGGAGGTTGAAAATATTCGACCCGACGATATTGCCCAGTGCGATGTCCGCCTCTTTTTTCACCGCGGCAACGAGCGAAGTGGCCAATTCCGGCAGACTCGTCCCGATGGCGATGACGGTCAGCCCGATGAGTGCTTCACTCCAACCAAAGGCACGCGCGATGATAACAGCGCCGTCGACCAAAAAGCGTGCTCCGAAGACGAGGAGGACAAGTCCCCCCGCGACCATGAGGAGATCAACAGCCAGCCCCCGCTTGGATACCTTCACCGCCTCGCCGAACTCTGCGCCAAGGGCGTCGGACGGCTGGCGCCGGGCGAGACGAATGCTGAAAATCACGTAAGCGAGAAGCAAGGTGGCAAGGAGCGTCCCCTCGGTCCGAGTGAGGGTCCCGTTCGACAAAAGGAAAGTCGCGAACGCGGTGACCGCGATCATGATCGGGATGTCCATTCTCACGATCTGCGAGGTGGTGGCGACCGGAGCAACCAGAGCGCACAGCCCGAGGATCAGTCCGAGGTTGCAAATGTTGGAACCGACGACGTTACCCACGCTAATGTTGCCCTGGCCGGCCAGGCCGGCCTTGAGGCTGACGACCAGTTCCGGTGAGCTGGTGCCAAAGGCGACCACGGTCAGACCGATGACCAGCGGGGAGAGCCCGAGGCGCAGGGCCAGCGACGAACTGCCGCGCACCAGCGCTTCCGCACCATAGTAGAGGAGGACGAGCCCGAGGACCAAGTAGAGGATGGCAAGGGTCATGGCAGGCGGGGAGCATTAGCGGTTGTCGGGCGGGAGATAAAGGAGAAGTGGAACAACAAAGGCCGAGACTTGGGATTGGGGTCTGAGTGGGGGAGGGTTTTAAGTTTTAGGTTTGTAAGTTTTAAGAGGGCGGAGCGGCACACTGGCGGGTGTGTGCTGGCAGTAACCGGGGGATCGCCCTCATTCAGGGCGCGCAGCGGGTCCAGAGGCCCCACCCTGCCGCACGAGGGGTGGCCATATTTGGGTTCCGGCGGTCATAGACCGCCGCTACAAATGTGGAGGTGAAGGCCCCTTTTGCTCCGAAGATTGATGCCGCGCTTTTGATCCTGGCCCACGGGTCGAGTGTCAATGCGACGTCGAGCCGGCCCACACGGGAATTGACCGAGCGGTTGCGGGACTCGGGGTTGTTCGGTGAGGTGGCTTGCGGATTTTGGAAAGAAAAGCCGGGGCTGCGGGAAGCCTTGAACAGCCTGACCAAGCAGGAAATTTTTATTGTCCCGAATTTCACGGTCGAGGGATATTTTGTGCGCAATGTGATCCCGAAAGAACTCGGGCTGACCGGACCGGTGACCGAGAACGACAAGGGACAAGTGCTGCGCTTGTGTTTGCCCGTCGGCGGTCATCCGCGCATGACCGAAGTGCTGCTCCATCGCGCACGGGAGGTGGCCCCGGGGGTCGATTATGCCCAGGCGGCTTTGCTTGTGCTCGGCCACGGCACGCCGCTCGACACGCGGAGTTCGGAGGCGGTCGAGGCGCAGGTGGAGGCCATCCGAGCACGCGGTATTTTCGCCGAGGTGCACGGGGCGTTCATGGAAACACCGCCGAAGATCGAAGACTGGCGAACGATCACTCCGTGCCGGGAGGTGATCGCCGTACCGTTTTTCATCGCGGACGGATTGCACAGCGACGAGGACATCCCGGGTTTGCTCGGCATCACGGGCGGTGGCGATGCCGGGGAGCGGGAGAGGAAGAACCCGCATCTGCTCGACGGGCGGCGGCTTTTTTATTCGCGGGCGGTCGGCACGGATCCGGGGATGGGGGAGGTCATCCTCGATCAGGTGCATTCCTGGGAACTGTGCGCCAAGGGCATTCCGCGAAACGGGGAGACAGCGGGCGCCGCGGTATGATAAGCATAGCGCATGGTGACAAAACTACTCCACACCCGGTACCGGGTGAACGATCTCGAAAAGACGGTCGGTTTTTACAAGGACGTGCTCGGTTTGGAGGAAATCCGCCGTCACAAGTCCCCGCGCGGATCCGAGTTGGTCTTTCTTAAAGCGCCAGGCAGCGAGGAGTTGATCGAGATTTGTGCCTATCCGTCGAGTGGTCCGGTGGTGGTCGGACCCGACCTGACCCATCTGGCTTTCGAGGTGGAGAATTTGGAAAAATTCGCCCACGAATCGGCGGCCAAAGGGTATCCGCTTTCCGATGGTCCGACCACCTCATCGACCGGAACGGTTTTCGCCTTCATCGACGCGCCCGAGGGCTATGAGATCGAGCTGATCCAGGCGCCGTAACAGGGGCGGCCTTATGGAATTCGACTGGCTCGAGGCAGCATTCGACCTCAAGGCGCTGACCCCGCGGGCGATCGAAGAATCGTTCGAGGACCCGTTTAGTCTGCGACTGCTGCCCGACTATGACCACGGTGAGGCGCGCTATTTCAATCTCGGACGCTCGGTCGAGGGGCGGGGAATTTTCAGCGTGTTCTGGACGGATGGCAAAACGGTGCGGGTGGTGGCGGCGCGGCCGATGACCAAGGACGAGGAAAACTTTTTTGAAAGGAAGAATGCCGAATAGCGAAGCGAACGATTTGCGCGTGCTGCGTGCGTGGTCGGAGGTGCCCGCCTTTGATGATGCGGCGTCCGAGGCGGCATTCTGGTTGCGGCACAGTCTCGACCCGAAGCTGATGAATGCCTCGATCCCGAAGAGCGACGCGCGCGAGTCGGCCACCGTGACCTTGCGGTTCGATCCGCGGATGCTGGCGCGGATCAAACGCGTGGCCCGGTCGCGTTATTTGAATTACCAGAGCATGATCAAGCAATGGTTGGCCGAGAGGCTGGAGAAAGAAGGATGAATGCGGGGGGCCAACCGGAGGAAGGCGTGGCCGGGTGCGCCGCGCAAGAGTGAAAGGGATCAGGTCCGCGGGTCGGACTTCGACCATTCGCGGGTGTTGAGCACGCGGCGTTCGAAGGGGGTGGCCCGGCGGATGAGGTGTTCGTTCTTTTTCGGGACGAAGCGGTAGTGGGGGACCTTGTTGAGGAGGTCGTCGAGCTCCCAGAGGTCCTCGCGGGTCGTGATCCAATAGTCGCCCAGGGTGCGGAGGTCGAAGGGGCGGGAGTAAGAGGCGAGGGTTTTCAAGCCGTCGTCGCGGAAATATTCGTGATAGTAGGACATGGCCAGTTCGCGCACGGATTTGTAGATTGGATCGCGGTAGCGGACGACGGCGTGGTTGGTTTTGGAAATGGCACCCCAGCGGCCGTGCTCTTGAAAAAGGGCCACGACATGTTCGTCGTCGAATTCGATGGTTTTTAGATCGAGGAGCCAGGGCGGCTTGCCCTGTAGCCAGAAAGCGGCTGCGGCGACAAGGGCGCCTTCGACGCAATGGGCTTTGCGTTCGCGCAGGACACGGCGAGGGGACAGGTGGGTGTTACCGTGTTTTTCAAAATTGATCGGGATCCGGTCGAGGAAGTCCTGGATTTTGCGCGGGGTGGAGAGGCGGCGCAGGGTGGCGGTTTCGCGGGGGTTCAGGCCAAACATAGGAAAAGGATAGCAAAGCGCAACCAAGCCGCTGCACTCCAAAATTGACCAAATGCCTTTGCGCTATAGTCAGCGGTATCCAACGGGCGTTTGACAGGTGCACGGGGGGCAGTTAAATTACCATGTGTAGGGGGCGTATATGGTTTCGACTCATGGTGCGAAGCGACGTCCGCATGCCGAGGATGATTCGTTGGCCTCGTTAAAAATCGGATCAACAAAATAACAGCAGAGAACGAAGATCTCGCTCTCGCGGCTTAAACGCCCGCGACGGCTTCCAGTTGACGCCTGCTAGGCGGGAAGCCGATGACAGCAGGCAACTCGGCGGCGGGATCGACCGCTGCCGCCGGGGATCTTCTCGTGGACGATAGGACAAAGGTAGCGCGCTGCCGAGCAGCCCGAGTCCGAATACTCACCGGCAGCTAAGCATGTAGTGGGCGGCGTTCAGCGCCATGAGGACAGGGGTTCGACTCCCCTCGCCTCCATTCTTGGTAGGCCGCGCAGGCAGAGCGGCGGACGTCACCTTCGTTCGCGCCTTGCTGCCCCGGGTTACTGCAGGAGGCGGATGGTGGCAGGGTAGTGGAATTCTTCCCCGTTGCCGGTTTTAACCGCGGCGATGACCATAAAGACGATCCAGAGAATAAAAATGACCGGCAGGATAAGGAGTCCGATGAGGACAAAGCAGAGGGCACCGGCGATGGCGGCGTAAATCGTGTAGCTGATCTGGAAGTTGATCACTTCTTTGCCGGTGCGGTCGAGAAGGGGGCTGTCCGCGCGCTTGACCAGCCAGAGCACGAGCGGAGCGACGATATTGCCGAATGGGAAGACGAAGCCGGCGAAACCGAGCAATTGCAGGAGCACGGCAAGGGAGTTGTCGGTGGTCGGAGTCGGCGGGATAGCCGGGGGCTGGTCCGAAGGCGAGGGAATGGGCGGTGGCGTGTTTTCCATGGGGTCTGGATGATCTGTGCGCGGCACGGAGTCAATGCGGAAGCGATAAAGCGACTTTTTGTCGGGAGCGGTCGCGGGCTCTCAGGATTCGTTGAGGAGTCCGGTTCCGGCGCAGAGCCGGGCGTAGAGGCCGCCTTTTTGCAGGAGTTCCTCGTGTTTGCCCTGTTCGACGATGCGGCCTTGGTCGAGGACGAGAATCTGGTCGGCGTGGCGGACGGTCGAAAGACGGTGCGCGATGACAAAGCTGGTCCGTTTTTGAAGAAGGCGGTCGAGGGCCTGCTGGATGAGTTTCTCGGTGGTGTTGTCGACGCTGGCGGTGGCTTCGTCGAGAAGCAGGACGGGTGGATCCTTGAGCAGGGCGCGGGCGATGGAGATGCGCTGTTTTTCGCCCACGCTTAGGCGCACGCCGCGTTCGCCGACTTCGGTGTCGAGTTGTTTGGGGAGTTTTTCGACGAACGATGCGGCGTTGGCGGCGCGCAGGGCGGTCCAGAGTTCCTCGACGGTAGCGTCCGGTTTGCCGAAGCGAAGGTTGTCGGCCACGGTGCCGTTAAAGAGGAAACTTTCCTGGGAGACGAGTCCGACCACGCGGCGGAGATCTTTTTTGGCGAAGTCGCGGATGTCCTGACCGTCGAGCGTGATCTGGCCCCCGGTCGACTCGTAGAAGCGCATGAGGAGTCCGACTAGGGACGATTTTCCCGCGCCGGTGGGGCCGACCAAGGCGACAGTTTCCCCGGGCCGGGCCGTGAGGTTGATTTCGTGGAGGACATCGGGTCCGTCGCCGTAGGCAAAGCGGATGTTCTCGAATTTGATTTCGCCGCGGAGCGGGGACGGGACCGGGGTGTGGCCGGCGTCGGGTTCGGGCGTGGCGTCGAGGATGTCAAAGACCCTTTTGCCGGCGGCACGACCGGCTTGGATGATTTGGTTGAGTTGGTGGAGGCGCCCGACCGGTTCGTAAAGGAAGCGGACGAGGACGAGAAAGGCGACAAGGACGCCGAGGTCGAGTTTGCCTTGGAGGGCAGCCCAGCCGCCGTAGCCGAGAACAACAAGGCTGCCCATGGAGGAAAAGAAATTCATGCCGGGGTTGTAGAGAGCCCAGGCGCGCATCACGACGAGGGTGGCTTGGCGAAGTTTCTCGCTGGCCGTATTGAAGCGGCCGTGTTCGGCACTTTCTCGGGCATAGCCTTTGATTTGGCGGATGCCGTCGAGATTGTCGTGGAGGAGGGAGTTGAGGTCGGAAGCGGCGCGGCGTTGGGCCCCATAGCGTTTGCCGGCAGTGAAGGTGTAAGCGAGGGCGCCGGCGACGAGGAAGGGCACGGGGGTGACTGCGCAAAGTGCGAGGGCGGGGCTCCACCAGAGCATGAGGCCAAGGACGACGGCGACTTGCAGGATGGCGACAGCGCCTTGTTCGACGCCGTCGATCAGGACGCGTTCGACACTGCCCACGTCTTCGACCACGCGGGTCATGATGTCACCGGTCGCGCGGTGGTCGAACCAAGTGAGAGGCAGGGATTGGAGCCGGCCGTAAAGATCGCTGCGCAGATCGTAGAGGACGCGCTGCTCGAAGGTATTGTTGAGAAGGATGCGCAGTGTATTGAGTCCGTCCTGAGCGAAGAAGCCGAAGGCTGCGAGCGCGATCATCGGCCAGAGGGCCTCGGTTTTGCCGCCGCGCAGCACGTCGTCGATGATGCGTTGGGTGACCACCGGGAAGATGATGACCATGACGGAGGCGCCCAGCGCGCAGAGCAGGGTGGCGGCGGCGAGCAGCGGATAGCGGTGGAGGTAGGCGAACACTCGGGCGAGGATGCGCGGGGAAGGTGCGGACGACATGGGAGGAAGCACGGTAAAGGGTCCCGGGGGGACGGGCGAGATGTCCTTTGCCGACGAGTGGTCCGTGCGAAAGCCGACGGTCGTGGCTAAATATAGCCAACTCCTGCCGCCGCACCGGTGGCGGATATTATCCACCGGCTGGCGTGAGATTTTCCCGACACTTGTTCGGGCGGACTTGGCATGGGGGTTGCTATGTGGACTAGACGGTATCTTGCCAATCCACGCGGGCCCCGTGAGGGCAGTCGGGTGGATGCAAGGCCGGAAACTCAACCAAAAAACAAAATCCCGAATACGAATATGCGAACCAAAAAAATTCTTGGCGGATTGCTGATGGCCGTGATGGCCGCGCTCCCGCTGCAAGCGCAAGATGATCCCATGGCCCCGGCTGTGGTAGTCGAGGAGTCGGCCGCCGTCGTTGTTGACGCAGCCGGCGATATTGCCGTTGTCGCGACCGAAGCGGTCGCGGTGGCCGAACCGGCTGAAGCGGAAGAGGAACCCACGCCGGTCGAGGCTTACTGGGCCGGTAAAGAGGCCGCACAGGCCATCTTCACGGTCAACAACCTCTGGATCTGCCTCGCGGCGGCGCTCGTGTTCCTCATGCACCTTGGCTTCGCCACGGTGGAATCTGGCCTGACGCAGGCGAAGAACACCACCAACGTCCTGTTCAAGAACGTCTTCATCATCTGCATGGGTATTTTAGCCTATGCGGCTTACGGCTTCAATGCCATGTATCCGGGAGACAACTGGTCTATTCCCGGTTGGTTTGCCTTGGGTACTCCGATTGCCAGTGGCTTCACTGAACCCGATGCCATCGTGGCCAACCTGACCAGCGAGTATAACGCGGGCTATACCATTTGGGGTGACTTTATCTTCCAAGCCATGTTTGCCGCAACGGCCGCCACAATCATTTCCGGCGCGGTGGCTGAGCGCATCAAACTCGGTTCGTTCATGCTCGGTGCGACGATTATTGTCGCCTTCGGCTATCCGATCACCGGCTCTTGGGAATGGGGCGGCGGCTGGCTGAGTGAAAACTTCATCGACTTCGCCGGTTCTTCACTGGTGCATGCTTTCGGTGGTTATGCTGCCTTGGCCGCGGTGCTCATCCTCGGCCCTCGAGCTGGCAAATATGTGGACGGGAAAATCAGGCCGATTCTCGGGCACAGTATGCCGTTGGCCACCATCGGCGTCTTCTTGCTCTTTCTCGGATGGTTCGGTTTTAACGGTGGCTCTGTGCTCAGTGCCGATCCGGTGCTCGTCTCCTTGGTCTTCGTCACAACGGCTTTGGCTGGGGCGGCGGGTGGTTTGGCGGCGGCTTTCACCTCGTGGATGGTTTTGAAAAAGCCCGATCTTTCGATGGCCCTGAACGGAATGCTGGCAGGTCTCGTCGGGATCACCGCGGGAGCTGACAGCATTGCCCCCTGGCCGGCCGTTTTGGTCGGCGCGATCTCCGGTGTCATCGTGGTCTTTTCGGTTCTGATGTTCGACCGTTTGAAGATCGACGATCCGGTCGGTGCCATTTCGGTGCACGGCATCTGCGGCAACTGGGGCACGATCGCGGTGGGTATTTTTGGCGCGGGCGCGCTATCCGTGCAGATTATCGGCACGGTTGCCATTTCGGCCTTCGCCTTTATTTTTTCGCTTATCACCTTCGGAGTGATCAAAGCGATCTTCGGCCTGCGGGTCAGCGCCGAGGAAGAAGAGGAGGGTCTCGACATCGGGGAGCACGGCCAGGAGGCCTATCCCGACTTCGTAGCCAACAAGTAATCCGTTGCAAAAAGGAAGATCACACCAATGAAAAAAATCGAAGCAATCATCAAGCCGTTCAAGCTTGAGGAAGTGAAAGACGCGCTGGCCGACCTCGGGATCGAGGGAATGACGGTCAGCGAAGTGAAAGGGTTCGGCCGGCAGAAGGGCCATACCGAAATCTACCGGGGCA
>CAMBSX010000059.1 GCA_945870655.1 Chthoniobacter flavus
GCCAGTGGCTCGAAACTGAGACGCTCATCGTGGCCAGCGGCGCGGCGGCCAAATGGCCGGGCCTGGCCGGGGAAAAACAATTCATCGGCCACGGCCTCACTTCCTGCGCCACGTGCGACGGCGCCTTTTACCGCGACGTCCCCGTGTGCGTCATCGGGGGTGGCGACTCGGCGTGTGAGGAGGCTAATTTTCTAACCCGCTTCGCCTCGGTGGTCTACCTCATCCACCGTCGCGACACCTTGAGGGCCTCGAAAATTATGGCCGATCGCGCTCTGGCCAACCCGAAAATCAAACCGCTCTGGAACCGCAAACCGGTGGATTACCTTGCCGACGAGGAAGGCCATGTGCGCGGCATTGTCCTCGAGGATGTTCTCACCGGCGCGCGCGAGGAACTCGCAGTGAAATGCGTCTTTGTTGCCATCGGGCACAAGCCGAACACCGCGCCATTCCGGGGCAAACTCGACACGGACGACAACGGCTACCTCGTCCAGCACGACACCGTGCGGACCAATGTGCCGGGCGTCTTCGCTGCCGGTGATGTGGCCGACCATGTCTATCGCCAGGCCATCACTGCCGCCGGTCAGGGGTGCGCGGCGGCCATCGAGGCCGAGCGCTACCTCGCCGCACGCGAATGATCCTCCTCAAGCGGCGGTACTCCCGCCGCCGGCCCCCACCCGGGCCAGCATGAAAATCTGCGACCTCACCCAATTTTACTCCCCGGTCGGCGGAGGGGTGAAGCGCTACGTCTCGGAAAAAATCGCCTGGATGCACCGCGCCCGGCCGGATGACGAACATGTGCTGGTCATTCCGGGTGCCGAAACGGCCTGCCGCGAGCACGGGCGGTCGCGCGTCTACACCATCAAGTCGCCTCTCGTTTCGCGCACCGCGCGCTATCGCATGCTGCTCAATCTCGCCGGCATCGAGGATGTCCTCGAGAAAGAGCGGCCCGATATCATCGAGTCCGGTGATCCTTACCAAGTGGCGTGGAAAGCCCTGGCCTCGGGCCACGCGCTCAGGATTCCTGTGGTTGGATTCTACCACTCGCATTTCCCCGAGGCTTACCTGCGGACCGTGGACAAATTTTTCGGTCACATCGCCGTCGATATCACGCGCGATATTGCGCGGCGCTACGTGCGCGAACTTTACAACCGCTTCGCCGCGACCATCGTCCCCTCGCCGGCCCTCGCGCACCTTCTGGCAGATTGGGGCGTTCGTAACACGTGCCTTGGCGAGTTGGGGGTTGATACGACACTTTTCCACGCGCAACCCGCACCCGATGAGCGTGGGCAGGTACGCGAAGCCCTCGACGTCGCCAGCGACAAAATCCTCCTGCTCTACGTCGGACGCCTGGCACCGGAAAAGAATGTCACCACGCTTTTTGAGGCTTTTGAACAACTGAATGATCCGCGCTTCGCGCTGGTGGTGGTCGGCGACGGCACCGAGCGCCGTCACTTGTCGCGCCTGCGCGAGCGCAACCCCGGCGTCCATTGGCTGCCGTACCAGGGCGATGGACAGCAACTGGCCCGCATCTACAGGGCGGCCGATCTTTTCGTGCACCCCAGCTTGCAGGAAACCTTCGGTCTGGTCGCGCTCGAGAGCCAGGCGTGCGGAACGCCTGTGGTTGGAATCCGCGGCAGCTACATGGACCGCATCATCTTCACCGACCAAAAACACTGGGCCGCGGAAAATTCTCCTGCGGCGCTGGCCGCGGCTATCTTTACCATGGCCGGACGTAATTTGAAGCACGAAGGACAGGATGCCGCCGCCCGGGTGCATCAATTTTACGGGTGGGACCACGTCTTCGAGCGCCTTTTCGGTGTTTACGCCGAGGTGGCGCGCAGCTGAGGCAATTCTCCTTGTCCCGCGCGGCTTTGGCGCTTTCCGCTGCGACGATCGGCCTCTACCAGCGCAGGACGCCGGCGGCGTATTTCTTCCGCAACCCGTTCGCGGCTTGGACCATTGACCCGATCCACCAGCGGGTACCGTCCTCTTGCCTCACTGCGGATGAAAGCTGGCGATTTGGCCCGATTCTGCTCAAGCTTTGATGACGTTATGCCCACCGATACCGTCATCAGGCCGTTCCGACCGTCCGACCGCGCGGACGTCCGACGTCTTTGTTGCGAGACAGGTTATCTTGGCAAAGCCATTGATCCCGTTTTCGAAGACCGCGAGCTTTTTGCCGATTATCTCACGAAATTTTATACCGACTGGGAGCCCGAATCGACTTTTGTCCTCGAACATGAGGGCAATCTGAAGGGCTACCTCATGGGCTCCCGCCGCCCGCTCCTCCACCAGCTGCACAACTTTTTCCACAACTTTTCCCTCTTCGCCCGCGGCATCGCCCGTTACTCCCGCTACAACAAATCCTCCAAGGCCTTTGTCCGCTGGATCATCCTCAATGCCTGGCGCGAAGTCCCAGCCGCCCCGCGCCGCTTGCCGCATTTCCATTTCAACCTGCTCCCCGAAGTTCAGGGCCTCGTCCGGTCGCGCGAATTGCTCTTCCAATTTCTCCAGCATCTCCGTGCCCATGGCGAGACCGCTGTCTTCGGCCAAGTGGTCACCTTTGAACAACGCCGCGGCGCTCGCGTCTTCGAACGATTCGGGTTCCGCGTGGTGGAAAAGAAGGAAATCACCAAATACCGAGCCCACCACGCCGAACCAGTCTACCTCTGCACCATCGTCAAGGACCTCGACGACGGCATCCTTATGGAGTCGACCACGGCCTGACGCCCGATGTCGGGAGAGACCTGAGGGTCCCGTTCTGGGCGGTGTGGTCAGGCCCACCGGAGGCCGTTCGCTTGCTGCAGTTTTTGCCCGCCTTCACTTTTCTTTTGCGCTAAAACATCGCGGCGCTACCGATGAGAACCGTCCCTGCCACAGCCAAAGAGCGGTCCTTTTGGGCCGCTTTCGGTCCAGGGCTGATTTTCGCCGGCGCAGCCGTCGGAGTATCGCACTTGGTCCAATCGACACGCGCCGGTGCGATGTTCGGTCTCTCCATGCTGCTGGTCGTAGTCGTCGCCAACGTAGTGAAGTTCCCCGCCTTCCGTTTCGGACCGCAATACGCCGCTGCCACCGGACACTCCCTGCTGGACGGCTACCGGCGGCAAGGACGGTGGACTCTCATTGTTTTCACCCTGCTGACCCTCGCCACCATGTTCACCATCACCGCGGTGGTCACAGTTGTGACCGCCGGGGTGGCGATCGCGGTGTTCGGGCTGGAGCCTCTCCTCGCCTCAACGGTCGGCTCCGCCAACGGGCCAGTCATTGTCTGCGCTCTTCTCCTTGTTCTCTCCGCCGCACTTCTGGCTGGTGGCGGATACGTCTGGCTCGACCGTTTTATCAAAATCGTTATGCCCGTGCTGACCGTTTGCACCGTCGCCGCAATGTGGTTTGCCCTCGGGCGCATCGATTGGTCGTGGGGTGCCCTGGTTCCATCTGCTGCTGTCTTCGACACAGCGGGTGTCGTCTTCTGCGTCGCACTCATCGGCTGGATGCCTTCTGCCATCGATATTTCGGTCTGGAGTTCGCTCTGGACCGTAGCGCGCGCTCAACAGCAAGGGATGAAACCCGAAGCGCATGGCGTACTCCTCGATTTCGATGTCGGTTACCTCGCGACTCTCCTCCTCGGACTCGCTTTTGTCCTGCTCGGCACGGGTATGATGTACGGGCAGGGTCTTAATTTTGAAGACAACACCGCCAAATTTGCCGCGCAGGTCATCGACCTTTACACCGGCACACTGGGCGGTTGGGCGCGTCCGATGATCGGCACCGCGGCATTCCTCGTCATGCTTTCGACCTCGGTAACCGTCATCGACGCCTTCCCGCGCGTCGTTGCCGCGCTGGTCGTCCAGCTGCGCCTCGCCTTCACCCCGAGCGCAGCTTTACCCGACGACCCCGTTCCACTGGAAGGTGATCGTCGTGTTTACCGTATCTCTTTCGCCTTTCTCGGAGCCGGCGCCCTCGCCATTCTCGTCTGGGGGACGTCGAGCTTCACCGCGCTCGTTGACCTGGCCACCACCATGTCATTCCTTACTGCCCCCGTGCTTTCTTTTTTCAATCACCGCGCCATCCACGCGCCGGAAGTGCCCCGCGGGCAGCAACCCGGCTCCGCCATGACCGCCTTCAGTTGGGTTTCCATCGCCCTGCAGGCCGCTTTCGCGCTGTACTTTCTCTGGTTCAAATTCGGCCCAGCGGGGGCGTGAACCGCATGCGGCTTGCGCTGCTTCCCATGAGTGCCATGCTCTGAATTTTCATGACCTACGACTTTACCAGTTGCCCCGACCGCCACCGCACCGGCTCACTCAAGTGGGAGCGTTACTCCGGACGCGATGTGCTTCCCATGTGGGTCGCAGACCTTGATTTTCTCTCCGCCCCCGAAATCGTCGCCGCCCTGCAACAACGGGCTACCCACGGCGTCTTCGGCTACACCATACCACCCCGCACCACCGTGGACGCCGTCCTCGATTACCTGCAAACCCGCCACGGGGTGGCCGCCGCCGCCGAGGAGATCGTCTGGTTCCCCGGTCTCGTCCCCGCACTGAATGTCGCCTGCCGGGCTTTTGTCCAACCGGGCGAGGAAGTCCTTACCTGCACGCCGGTCTATCCGCCGTTTCTCAGCGCACCGGAAAACGCCGGCGTCGGACTTCGCAAGGTCGATCTTGTGGAGAAAAACGGTGTCTGGGACGTCGATTTTCATGCCCTCGAGGACGCCGTCACACCGCGGACGAAACTCTTTATCTTCTGCAACCCCCACAATCCGGTCGGACGCGTTTTCCCCGAGGCTACCGTCACGCGCCTGGCGGAGTTCTGCCAGAGACACAACCTTGTCTTCGTCTCGGATGAAATCCACTGCGACCTTGTGCTCGACGGCGTACCGCATGTCAGCGGACTTCGCTTTCCCGGGCCGAAAACCGTCGCCATGTTTGCTCCGAGCAAAACTTTCAATCTCGCCGGCCTAGCCTGCGCGTTTCTGGTCATTCCCGATGCTGCTACCCGGGACAGCTTCCAACGCGCGGCCAGGGGCCTCATTACCGAAATCAACGCCTTCGGCTTTGCCGGTTGCGAGGCCGCCCTCCGCCTCGGTTGGCCGTGGCGCGACCAGCTCCTCGACGTCCTGCGCTCCAACCGCGACCTCGTGGAAAACTTTGTGGCCACGGCTCTCCCTGCCGTCCGCACTTGGCACGCCGAAGCCACTTACCTCGCCTGGCTCGATGCGCGCGAACTCCACCTCCCCAACCCGGCCAAGTTTTTCGAGGACCATGGCGTCGGTCTCTCCGATGGCGTCCCTTTCTCGGCCCCCGCCGGCTTTCTCCGCCTCAACTTCGGTTGCCCCCGCTCGCAACTCCAGGAAGCATTGAACCGCATGGCGCAGGCGCTGCACTCACGATGACTTCCCCTCCTCTGGCCAGGACGAGCGGCCCGCCCGTCCGTTCGATTCCTGACGCACACTCTAGCTGCGCGTCCCTGCCTTTTCCGCCGCGATGACCCACCCGCTCCACGCTCATCCTCTTTGCCGCCCCGAGCATCTTGGCGCCCCTATTCCCGGCTCACCCCATGCCGTGTCCGTCTGCCTCCCCAACTGGGCCGACGTCATCGGCTACGAGGATAAGGAACCACGCGTGATCGACAAAATGCGCACCGGCTACCCGCGCTTTTTCTTTCACCCGCTCATCAACAAAGTCCGCGCCGCACTCAACGCGGATTCCGGGTGGGACGTGCTCCCTTTTCCAAACGAAGCCGCCGCCCAGCAATGTGCCATTCTCGCCTCGGGGAAGGCCGTTGAGGTCGATGGACTTTGGGCTGCTTACTTTTTGCGCGAGCATCTTCCCGCGGCCCGCGCCTTTTGGCAGCACGCCGGACGCATTCTTTCCTCCCGTGCCGCCGAAGACTGGCTCGCCCACCGTCGGCTGGCCCCCTTGGATCCGACACTCGAACAAACTTTCCGCGACCGCCTCGCCACGTGGAGCGGCGCCCCAGCCGACCACATCAGCCTGCATCCCAGCGGTATGGCCGCCATATACACCGCCTTTCAAGCAGTTACCGCGCGCCGCCCCGGTCGCCGCACCGTCATGTTCGGATTCCCCTACACCGACACCCTCAAAGTTTTATCGAAATTCGGTTCCGGCGTGGAATTTTTTCCGAGGGCCGATGAGGCAGACCTGGCGGGGCTGGCTGCCCTTCTCCAGCGGGAAGAAATCGCCGGTCTCTTTTGCGAATTCCCGAGCAACCCCTTGCTCGGCACACCCGATTTACCCGCCCTGCGCAGCATGGCAGTCCAACACGGAGTCCCGATCATTGCCGATGACACCATCGGGACGTTTTTCAACGTCGATGTGCTCCCGCACGTCGATTTCGTCGCCACCAGCCTGACCAAAGCCATCTCGGGCGAGGGCGATGTCATGGCGGGGGCCCTCACCGTGAATCCACACGGACTTTTCGCCGCCAACCTTCCTTCCGCCATGCCCAGCAGCCTCTATGCCCGCGATCTTGAGGTCCTTGAGCAAAATTCCCGCGACTTCCCCGAGCGCATGAAGACCGCCAATGCCAACGCGCTCGAACTCGCGCGATTCCTCGAATCGCATCCTGCTGTCGAGCGCGTCTGGTATCCCGGGCTCAATCCATCCCCCGTCTACAATCAGCTCCGGAAGCCATCCGGCGGTTACGGCGCCGTTCTTTCTTTCCTCCCCCGCGACGCCCAACGGAATGCCCCGCGTGTGTTCGAACGGCTGGAAGTCAGCCGCGGCATCAGTCTCGGCACCTCCTACACGCTGGTTAGCCCCTATGTGCAACTCGCCCACTACCACGAGCTCGGATGGGTTCGTCAGTGCGGCATCGATCCGTACCTTCTCCGTGTCGCCGTCGGCACCGAGCGACGGGAGAATCTCCAAGCGCGTTTCGCGACAGCTTTGGCTTGAAACAGGCACGGCCACGATTCACCGCGGCCGTGCTATTTTCAGAATGTTGAGCGCTCTCCGCGGGCAGCGGAAAACTCCACCTGGGCTACTTCTTCAATGCGAACAACCCTGGCCCGGTCTTCTTCAAACCCGGCATCGTGTAGACACGGGCGGCGAGGTTTTTCTTCGGCTCAGAAACCTTCCAGACGTATTTGTCCTGCTTCAGCCCCTGCAAAATGGCGTCGACATTCATCGGAGTGCCGGCCCGCTTCATCACTTTGTGCACGGCCGGGGCGAGTGGTCCGCTTGGGGAAGACGGACGCCTCTTGCCTTTGAAGGGCGAAGTGCGCTTTTTACTTTTGGCGCTTCGGGCGGTCTTCTTGACCCGACTGGCCGGCTGGCGCGCGCCCTTTGCCGACTTCTTGGCCGGGCGCCCCGGCTTGCGTCCGCGGCGACCGGGACCGGTGACGCTCACCGCTTCGCCGGCGAAACCGGAGAGGGAAACATTTTTTCCGAGAAGGCGAGTCAGCTCGCGTTGCAGATCTTCGATGCGCTCCTGGAGCTCAAGCGCGCGACGTAGTGAGGATGTAGTCAAGTTTACCATAACATTAACTATGCTATATATTGGCGGCGTCACGGCAATATAATTCGGGAAGCATCAGTACGGCTGCCTGCTCGACAGACGGGCGCAGAGACGCCATGATTCCAATCCATGGACCTTACGCCGGCCCGTTGGGCCCAGAAACTGATCGACTCTTACCGCGAAGACGGCGGGGTCAATACCAGCAATGAGCCCGGTCTGCCTTCCAAACCGGAAATTGCCTCCCTTTGCCTTCAGTTCATGCAACTGCTTTTTCCCGGTTACCACGACAGCGGGTCGATCGGGAAAGCGGAATTGTCCGGCCTCACGCTCGACCGCGTCAACGCACTGAATGATAACCTGCGGCGCGTCTTCCAATGCGCGCTCTCCAGTCAAGATGACGTGGCCGCCACGGCCACGGCGGCCAAAATTTTCAACGAACTTCCCGCCATCCGCGCCATGCTGCAAACCGATGTCGAAGCCGCCTACGAAGGCGACCCCGCGGCGCGCACGCACGACGAGATCATTTTGTCTTACCCCTGTCTTGAAGCCATCGCCATTCAGCGCGTCGCCCACTTCCTCTACCGCCACGACATTCCGCTCGTACCGCGCATGATGACCGAGTGGTCGCATACCATGACCGGTATCGATATCCATCCCGGCGCGAGCATCGGCAGCCATTTCTTCATCGATCACGGCACCGGTGTGGTCATCGGCGAAACCTGCCGGATCGGCGCGCACGTTAAGCTCTACCACGGCGTTACCTTGGGGGCCCGCAGCTTCGCCAAAGACGACAGCGGACGCATCAGGAAAGGGGGAAAGCGCCATCCCGACGTGGAGGACGGCGTCACCATTTACCCCAATGCCACGGTGCTTGGCGGGGAAACAGTCATTGGACGCAACAGCACCATCGGGGGCAACGTCTTCCTCATGCACAGCGTCCCGCCGAACTCGCTCGTCTCCAACGAGGAAGCACAGGTGCGCGTGGTGAACAAAGCGGCAAAAAGCGACAACGTCGATTACTCGATCTAGACACCGCTCGTTGCCACCAAAACGGTAACGTTACCTACTTTCCGGCCGGTGACAGAGACGACACGGGGTCGGCGGCGTCGATGAAAACCTCCAGTTGCTGCCCGACGAAAATGGGCCAATCGGGACGCTCGAAAGTGTAGATCACCTGCAGGACGCGGGTATCCACACGCTCGACCGACGCGCCGGTGAGCGATTTCTTGGGGACAACAAGCGGTTCGAAGCGCAAGAAACGCAGCGGAATGGATTTTGTATGGTCCCCTTTTGGATAGGCGACAGCTGCAGCCGAGGAACGGACCCGCTGCGCATTGTATTCATCGACATCGACACGGACCTGCAACCGCTTGGTATCGCCGAGAAGAAGAGCAGAATCCCCGACAAATGGTTGTGCATATTCGCCTTCACGGATGTTGATGCGCAGAATTTCGCCGTCGCGGGGCGCCCTGACCAAAGTCCGGTCGAGTGCAGCTTCGGCCTCGATCACGCGGGATTGGCCCAATCCGAGATCGGCTTGGGCTTTGGCCAACTGCGCCATAGCCTGCTCGAGGACCAAAACGGCCTGCGCCCGCTCCTCGTCGCTACTCACGTTTTTGAGGCGCAGTTTTTCCGTCCGGTCGTAAATATCCTGCCTTTGTGCCAATTCTTTGGAGGCAACTTCGACGGCCGCCTCCCTCACCGCCAATTCCTTTTTGCTGGAAGCAAGAGCCGTGCTCTCTTGGCTGGATACAACTTGGAACAGCGGATCACCTTTCTTCACGTTGTCGCCGACAACGACAAAAACTTTCTCGACCACACCGGAAATGATGGAGGCCACATTGACATTCTCACCGAGTGCTTCGACGAGACCGCTCGCTCCAACGGTGGCTTCAAAAGGCGACGAAGGGGGCGGGGATGGCACCGTGACACTGTCCTCCATGGATCTTTCCATGCGGAAGGAAAATGCCAGGTAAATGACCAGCCCCAGCACCGCGGTGATGAGCGTAAAAAGGCGTATCATTGTTTGTGTTCCGGCGAAGAACTGTCTTTTGAAGCAACCTGCGACCGCACTTGGGTGATCCGCCCGTCCTCCATGGTGACGACTCGATCAGCAAAACCGAAAACGCGCGGGTCATGGGTAACTACCACCACACAGCGGTCCTTGGCGAGAGCGGAGTCCCTCAAAATCTGCATGGCTGCGCGCCCGGCGGCGGCGTCGAGGGATGAAGTGGGTTCGTCGCAAATGATCAATCGGGGCTGGTGGACAAGAGCGCGCGAGATGGCCACGCGTTGCTGCTGTCCGCCGGACAGCTGCGCGGGAAAATGACGCGTCCTGTCGGCCAGTCCGAGAGCGGCCAGCATTTCGTCGGCCTTGCGCAAAGCTTTGCCGTAGTTCATGCCGTCGATGAGGAGCGGAACGGCGACGTTCTCCCGGGCGCGGAAAGTCGGCACCAGGTTGAATTGCTGGAAGATGAATCCCACGTCTTTGCGGCGGAGATCAGCCAGTGCATTAGGACCGAGTCCGCCCAGGTCCTGCCCGAACAACTCGATGCGGCCGGCGTCCGGTTGGAGTGTGCCGCACGCGATGCTCAACAGCGTTGTCTTTCCGCAACCCGAAGGGCCGGAAATCATCAGCATCTCCCCCGTGTAAGCCACTAGGTCCACACCGCGGAGGGCCGGAACGGAAGTCTCTCCCGACCCGTAGGACTTGGACAAACCCGTGCAACGGATGGCGGCGGCGGCAGTCATTTGAAAACCATGGCCGGCTCGACAGTGCGCAATTTCCAGACTCCCAAGCCGCCGGCGAAAAAGCAAATTACAGCAACGAGCGCGCCGACGGCCACGGGGAGCTGCCATGGCAAGTAGAATGCAGGTGTTTCGGCCGGCAAGACCAGAAACCCGAAGCCCGCGGTCAAACCGAGGCCGATGCCGTAGCCGACGGCACCAGCGAAGAACGCCTGAAACATGACCATGACGGCAAGCCTCCCTTGGGTGGCTCCCATCGCCGCCATCGAAGCGAGGTGCCGCAGATTGTCGTGCACAAAAAGAAAGAACGCCTGGCCGGTAACCCAGAGCCCGAACATGGCCCCGATAATGACCACCACACTGAAGGCGACGGGAATACCGGTGTTGCGGAAAAACCAGCGCATGGTCTCGAGCCTGAAGCCATCGGTGGTAAAGGCTCTCAGGCCGGACAGCCCGTTGATCTGCGCGACCACAGCCTGCTCGGACTCGCCTGCCTTCGCCTGCACCAGTATAAACGAAAGCAGCTTCCGTTGCGGAGGGACCCATTCCAGCGCCCTCTCGTAAGTGGTGAATGCGTGGGGAAAGCCGCTGAAACTTCGCCTCGTGCGACAAAATCCGACGACAGTCGCCTCTTGGTCGTTGATCTCGAAGCGACTGCCGACGCGGAGTTGCACACCACGGCTGGCGAACTTTTCCACCGCGACCTGATCCATGATCACGGCTTCGGGCAAAATAAGGCTCTGTATGTTGCCTTCGATCATCACCTTGGGGGCGCCGACAAAAGATCCGGAGTCAACTCCGACGATCTGCAAGTTCTGCACGGAGCCGTCCGGGAGCTTCGCCGGAAGGACGCCGAGGAAAATCGGGACGGCCCAGGCGACACCCGGCAAACTGCGCACCCGGTTGACTTCGATGTCGCGCATGGACACCGGGCTGTTGATTTGCTCCGTGCGGCTGTCGGCTACCCAGATGTTCGCGCCCACGTTGCGCAGCGTAGATGTGGTGAGCAACATCACACCGCAGAAGACCCCCGCCTGCTGGGCGATGAGGAAAGTGCAGAAGGCCAATCCACCGACGAGGGCGAGATACTTCGCCCGGTCACGGTAGAGCATCAAGAAAGCTAGGCGGATCAAGCCGGTCATGGATCGATGGGGAAAAAAGGAACGACCCAAAGTAGATTACCCGAAAGCAGGACTTTTCGGGGAAAGAATTTCGGGATTTTATCGGCATACGGGACACGCTTTCCAGCGTGTGGCAGCAGCCAAAACACACGGGGCGGGCGCGACTAAAGAAATAGAATATCGGGTGCCCAGCAATTAAGTCAAACGGCGCCCTCCCGCTCGCGTCCCGACGGCCGAAAGAGTATGGTGCGTGATCCAGAAAGCGTCGATCTTGAAAAAGGCCCCTCAAAATCCCAAGCCCGTTACTCCGTTTTGCCTGAACCATCCCCAACAAAGCGGGCGCGCCCGCACCATGCCCGCGCGCATCTTCCAGCACGGGACCCCGCATCCGGCGGAAATTTTACAGCGTTTGGAAGGTGAAGCCCGTGCCTGGGCCATCCGTCTGGATCTGCCGCGGCTGGCCGCGTGCGTCACACTCCATTGGCATGCACGCCTGCGGACCACCGCCGGCTTGGCGAGGCTTGATTGCGCGGTGATTTTACTCAATCCGCGCTTGCTTGCG
>CAMBSX010000060.1 GCA_945870655.1 Chthoniobacter flavus
CGGGACAGCACCACCGCGCAGTCTCGCGAAACCATCCCGTTGCTCGACGAATGGCAGCTCTGCGAGGATTTTCTCGCCCTGCAGGCCATGCGCTTCGAGCGTGAGCTACCGCGCCTCGTCGAGATTGAAGGCGCGGCCTACCATGCCCGTGTCCCCCCCATGATCCTGCTCAACTTCGTGGAAAACGCGGTCAAGCACGGCCAGGTCGACCAACTCCACCCTCTCAACGTCTCCGCGCGCCTCAACGGCAAATACCTCGATATCGCCGTGCGCAACCGCGGGTCACTCGGTCCCGAACCGGCCAGCCGTCTGGGCGGTCTCGGCGTCTCGCGTGCAAGGTTGCAGGCCGTCTACGGGAGCACCGCCTTGATCGACATCTCGGGAACCGACGGGGAAGTCATCGCCTCACTGCACTTGCCCGCCGAGCCTCCCCCGGGCACAACCGCCTGACCATGGAAACCCTCACCGCCCTGGTCGTCGACGACGAACCCGCCGCCCGCCGCGACCTGCTTCAAGTGCTCGCATCCATCGGCGAGGTCAGCGTCGTGGCACAAGCTTCCGATGCGGTCGCCGCGCAACAACTCGCGCGACGCCACCGTCCGGACCTCGTTTTCATGGATATCCAATTGCCAGGAGCCGACGGATTCACCGCCTTGGGTGGAATCGACACCATGCGCAGCTGCGTTATCTTCACCACCGCCTACGCGCAATTTGCCATCCGTGCTTTCGAAGTGGGCGCCGCGGACTACCTGCTCAAACCGGTCGAGGAAGACCGCTGCCGGCGGGCCATCGAGCGGGCGCGGGAAATCCTTCGGCGGCAAAGTGGCGATAGACAAAATGGCACGCTGGAAATCGAGGAGCGCGGACGCCACGTGCACGTGGCCGTCGATTCCATCCGTCTGCTCGCCACCGAAGGGAACTACGTTGAAGTCGTCCATGAGCGGGGCCGCGGTCTGGTGCGCCGCACCCTCGAGGGTCTGCTCGCCGAGTTGCCGGATGACCAATTGATCCGGCTCAACCGCCGCCAGGCCGTCAACCCGTCCGCGGTGCAAGCCTGGAGCGGCAGCGGACAACGCGGGCTCCGCCTCGTGCTGCATGACGGCACCGAATTGTCCGTCTCTCGCCGCCGTGCCACCGAGGTGATGAACCGCATCCGGCGCAGAGTCGCACCGCAGGTTACCGGGTGAAGCGGAGAGGTTATCCTTGCCGCCCGCCGCTGCTTGGTGACAATGATATCCGTTTGCGGCGCGGGTCAGGAGCCTTCGTCCCGACCAAATATTATGGCTAACACAATCCTTGTCGGCGCCCAGTGGGGTGACGAAGGCAAAGGCAAGATCATCGATTACCTCACCGGCGAAGCCGATGCCGTTGTCCGCACACAGGGCGGCAACAACGCCGGCCACACCATCGTGCACGGCAAGAGGAAATTCGTCCTCCATCTCATTCCCAGCGGCATCCTGCGGCGCGGCAAAACGTGCGTCATTGCCAATGGCGTCGTGGTCGACCCGCTGGCCCTCGTCACCGAAATCACCGGACTGCGCAAACAAGGAATCCCGGTGGGAAAAAACCTTCTGCTCAGCGATGGAGCCCACCTCGTCATGCCCTGGCACCGCGCCTTGGACGAAGCCCGTGAACAGCGCAAAGGGAAAAACAAAATCGGCACGACCAAGCGCGGTATCGGCCCGGCCTACGGCGACAAAGCCGCACGTACCGGGCTGCGCGTCGGCGATCTGCTAGACCCCGGGGAATTCGCCGGAAAATTCAAAGCACGCCTGCGGGAAAACAATGCCGTCCTGCGCACAATGGGTGCGAAGCCCATCCCGCTGCAGCCTTCGCTCCGCCATTACCTCGCCGCGGCCAAAACACTGCGCCCGTTCATCACCAACACGGTCGTCTGGCTCCATGACGTCATGGCCCGCGGCCGCGGTCTCCTCTTCGAGGGGGCCCAAGGCACTTACCTCGACCTCGACCACGGCACCTACCCGTTCGTCACCAGTTCGAACACCACAGCCGGTGGCGCCTGCACCGGTTCCGGCGTGCCCCCCCACCGCATGGACAAAGTCATCGGGGTGATGAAAGCTTACACCACGCGCGTCGGCGAGGGACCGTTTCCGACCGAGAACGAAGACATCTCCGATCTCCTCCATGGCATGGGCCGCGAATACGGGGCCACCACCGGGCGAGCCCGGCGCTGCGGATGGTTCGACGCCGTGGCCACCCGTTATGCCGCGATGATCAACGGCATCGATGAACTGGCCATCACCAATCTCGACGGACTCGACCACGTCCCGGTGATCAAAGTGTGCACCGCTTACCGCCTCGGCGGCAAAACGCTCAAACACCCGCCGACCAATGCGGCCGACTGGGCCCTTTGCCGCCCGGTCTACCGCACCTTCCGCGGCTGGATGAAAGACACTTCGAAAGCGCGCCGCTTCGGCCAGTTGCCCCCCGCGGCCCGAGTCTACGCCAAGGCCCTCGCGGAATTGACCGGGGCAAAGCTTTCCATCGTCAGTATCGGTGCCGCACACGACGAGACCATCCGGCTGTGAGCAACCCCGCTGGAGTCCCTGCCGACAAAATCCCGCGACATATCGCCATCATCATGGACGGCAACGGCCGCTGGGCCCGCGAGCGCGGGTTGCCCCGCATCGAAGGGCACCGGCGCGGGTCCGAAGCGGTGCGGGCTTGCACCGCCGCGTGCATCGAGGCCGGCGTTTCGCACCTCACCCTTTACGCCTTCAGCAAAGAGAACTGGCAACGTCCGCCCGACGAGGTCGCCGCCTTGATGAACCTGCTCGACCGCTTCCTCGCCGAGCGCACGGCTGAAATCATGGAGCGAAATATCCGCCTGCGGGCCATCGGCCACCTCGATGATTTGCCCGACAACACGCGCCGCCGGCTCCATGCCGCGATGGACCAGTCCTCCGGAAACACCGCGATGACTCTCACCCTCGCGCTGAGTTACGGCGCGCGCACCGAGATCACGGATGCGGTGCGCACCGTTGCCCGCGAAGTGCGTGACGGCACCCTCGATCCCGATGCCGTCACCGAAGAAACCATCACCTCCCGCCTTTACACCGCCGGCCTCCCCGACCCCGACCTCCTCATCCGCACCTCCGGCGAAATGAGGGTTTCGAACTTCCTCCTCTGGCAAATCAGCTATGCCGAAATCGTGGTCACGCCGAAACTTTGGCCGCAATTCGGCCGGGAAGATCTTTTCGCCGCGATCCGGGAATATGCTGGACGTCACCGCCGTTACGGGGGCATCTGACAGGTTTGCCATGGCCGCGAAGCAGACAGTTCTGGTCGTCGATCCCGATCCCGATTTTCTCGACTGGGCCCGCAGCCAGCTGGCCGCCGAGGACGTCCGCGTCCTCACCGCGGAAAGCTCCGAAGAGGCCTTCAAAATTTTCTGCGCGGAGAATCCCCTCGTTGTCATCACCGAGATGCGGCTCGGCACCCACAGCGGATTGGAACTGCTCGCCCGCCTGCGCAAGCGGGATCCCAACGCGCTGGTCGTCATCACCGGTGCCCTCGGCACCACGCAAAGCGTCATCGAATCAATGCGCCTCGGCGCCTTCGATTTCGTGCGCAAAGAGCAGTTGCCCTTCAATCTGAAAATCGTGGTCGATGCCGCGCTCAAGGCCGCCGCCGAAATGCGCCAGGCCAAACCTTTCGAACCCACCCTCAGCCTCGAGCAGCACCAGGACAGCATCGTCGGACAATCCGCCGCCATGCAGGAGGTTTTCAAAATGGTCGGCCGGATCTCGAACAGCGATGCCGCCGTTATGATCACCGGCGAAAGCGGCTCGGGGAAGGAACTCGTGGCCCGGGCCATCCATCAATACAGCGGGCGTCACGAGCGTCCTTTCCTCGCCATCAACTGCGCAGCCATCCCGGAAAACCTCCTTGAAAGCGAACTCTTCGGTCACGAAAAAGGCTCCTTCACCGGGGCCAGCGCCCAACGGATCGGACGCTTCGAGCAATGCGACGGCGGCACCCTCTTTCTCGACGAGATCGGTGACATGCCGCTCTCCATCCAGAGCAAACTCCTGCGCGTCCTGCAGGACGGGACGTTCTCCCGCGTCGGCGGCAACCAGACCATCCAGACTGACGTCCGCATCGTCGCCGCGACGAACAAAAACCTCGAGGCCGAGGTGGCCGACAAAAAGTTCCGCGAGGATCTTTTTTACCGGCTCAACGTCGTCCGCCTGCATCTCCCCCCGCTGCGCAACCGCAAGGAGGATATCCGTCTTCTCGCCGAATATTTCCTCAAACGCGTCGCGACACAAAAACTCAAACCGCAGCTCCAGCTGAGCCAAGAATCGGTCGAGTTGCTCGAGAACCATCCTTGGCCGGGCAATGTCCGTGAATTGGAAAACACCATCCAGCGGGCCGCCGTCCTCTCAACCAGCGACGTCCTCCTGCCCAAAGATTTGCCCCTGGGCCAAGCCTCCACCGCGCAGCCCGGCGACGCGGCGGTTGTTGTCTTCGCCCCGGCCAATCTCGACGAAGCCGCCCGCGTGCTTTTTGAGGCGGCCGCCGCGCAACCCGGCCTCGAACTTCTCCCCTGGCTCGAGCAGGAATTCACCCGCCGCGCCATGGAATCCACGGGAAACAACCAGGTGCGCGCGGCCAAACTTCTCGGGATCACCCGCGCCACTCTGCGCAAACGCCTCGAACATTTGCGCGGCGCCGTCGCGTGAAAAATACCGTGTGCGCTTGGGTCCGGTGCGGCGGGGTATGGCTGCCGGACGCCACCTTGCCCCTGACCGACCGCGGCGTGCGCTACGGCATGTCCGTCTTTGAAACTATCGGTCTTCGCGAGGGAAAACCGCTCCTGCTGGCCGAGCATCTCGCCTTGCTTGCGGCGAGCGCAGACACCCTTCTTGGCACAACCCCGCCGGAAATCGCACTCCCGGCCTTCTCTCCCGACGCCACCGGCATCCTCCGCCTCTACTTCACCGCAGGCGACGGCGCTCCCACCGCCCCCGTTTCCGAGCCACGGCTTTTCGCCCTTTTCGAACCGCATGATCCCGCCGGCATTCCGCACGAACAAACCGCACGTTTGCACCCCGGCCCGGTCACCCCTTTCGCACACGGCCGGAAAACGGCAAACTACTGGCTGAACTGCGCGGCGCAAAACTCCGCCCGGCAAGCCGGTTACCATCATGCCCTCCTTGCCGACCACGAGGGCAATCTCCTTTCCGCCGCCTTCGGCAACCTCTTCTTCGTCCTCCGCGGCCAACTCTGCACTCCTTCGCTCGCCCTGGCCGTCCGCGCCGGAGTCATCCGCTCCCAAATCATGCAGCGTCAGACCGTGCGCGAAGTGAAATTTCCCGCCGCGCGCCTGCCGGAAGCAAGCGAACTCTTCCTGACCAATAGCCGGCTCGGCGTCATGCCCCTGCATTACGGAGCCATCACCCCCGGCCCCCTCGGCCGCGCCTTGCGCGCGACCCTCCTCCGCGAAAATATCGTGCCGTGAACCACGAGCTTCTTTCCGCCGGCGAGGCCAGTGCCGCCGCGCGGGCCTGGCTCGAGGCCGTCCGCCGCGGGGCGCCCGCCGTGGCCGGAGGCGCCGCCGCCCCGGCCCAGCCGTTCCTTGCCGCATGGTTGGCCGCCAATCTGCCGCGGCCGGTCTGCGTGATCTGTGCCGACGTCAAACGGCAGGAGGAATTCCACCACGACCTGCAATTTTGGAACCAACGCGCCCTCTTCGTTCCGGACCTCGAACTGGCCGCCGCTGGCGTGGGCAACCCGGATCCGGAAATGGCCGCCGCCCGCCTCGCCGCACTGCGCGAACTCGACACCGACCCGCCGCCGCTCATCGTGGTCACCGCGGCCGGACTCGATCATCCCGCGCCCTCGCGACAAAAGTTGGCCGGCGACACCCTCACCCTCCGGCGGGGGGAAGCGCTGCCGCTGGCGGACTTGATCGCCCGTTTGGACCGCACCGGTTTCACCCGCGTTCCCACGGCCGCGCAACGCAGCCACTACGCCGTGCGTGGCGGCATTGTCGATGTCTTCCCCTGGCAAACCATCCTGCCCTTGCGCCTCGAATTTTTCGGCGACGAGATAGAATCCATCCGCTCCTACGATCCCGACTCCCAGCGCTCGATCGAAACGCTCGAAAGCTGCGAGCTCGGCCTCGGGGACGGCAGTGGGACGGACGACGCCACCATGCGTGCGCACTTTCCCGCCGACACACTTTTCCTCTCGATCGAGGATGCAGCCCCCGAAGCGCCGGCCCGGCTTCATTCCCGTCCTGTGCTGGCCGGCGACGAAGAGTTCGACCTCCTCGCCACCGACCACCCGCTGGGGGATTTCGCCGCCGGGGATATCGTTCTTCTCGAACAACGCCGCCGCGATCTTTTCCGCCAGATCGGGCAATGGCAGGCCGACGGATGGACGGTGCGCATCATCTGCACCAACGAAGGCGAAGCGACCCGGTTGCGCGAGTTGGCCGCTTCCGCCGAGACCACCCCGGGCGAATTGCCCGTGGTCTTCGGCACCCTGACCCGCGGATTCACTCTGCCGGAAGCCAAACTGGCCCTCCTTACCGACGCCGAACTCTTCGGCCGCGCGGCCAGCCTCGAGCAGCGCCGGGGCGGATGGGCCCGCGCCCGCGCCGCCCTCGCGCGCCAGACTTTGCGCTTCGATGATTTCGAGACCGACGACCTCGTCGTCCATCTTGACTACGGGATCGCGCGCTACCGCGGGCTGCAGGTCTTGCCCGGACAAAAGGACGCCGGTGAAGTCCTCACCCTGGAATTTGCCCGCGGGTCGAAGCTCTACGTGCCGCTCGAACAGGGGTGGAAGGTTTCCCGTTATGTCGGGGTCGGTCGGAAAAATCCCGCGCTGAGCGAACTCGGGGACGGCCGCTGGCAACGCGCGCGGAGCAAAGCGGAAAAGTCCGTCCTCGTTTACGCCGAGAAACTCCTCCGCGTCCAGGCCGAGCGGGAACTCGAGACCGGCGTCGTCTTTCCCCCGGACAACACTTGGCAACGCGAATTCGAAGACTCCTTCCCCTTCGACGAAACCCCCGACCAACTCCGCGCCATCATCGACGCCAAAAAGGACATGGAATCGACCAAGCCGATGGACCGCTTGATCTGCGGCGACGTCGGCTTCGGCAAAACCGAAGTCGCCATCCGCGCCGCTTTCAAAGCCGTCATGGGCGGCCGGCAAGTCGCCCTGCTCGCCCCCACCACCGTGCTCGCCCAACAACACTGGCAGACCCTGCGCGAACGGATGTCCGACTACCCCGTCACCGTGGGATTGCTCAGCCGCTTCCGCACGGTCAAACAGCAAAAACAGACCCTGGCCGGATTGCGCGACGGCAGTGTCGACATCGTGGTCGGCACCCACCGCCTGCTCGGCAAAGATGTCTCCTTCAAAAACCTCGGACTCGTCGTGGTCGACGAGGAACAGCGGTTCGGCGTATTGCACAAGGAACGGCTCAAAGAAAACTTCCGCGGCGTCGATGTTCTCACCCTCTCGGCCACCCCCATCCCCCGCACCCTCTATCTTTCCCTGCTCGGGGCACGGGACATGAGCACGATCGAAACGCCGCCAGCCAACCGCATTCCGATCGAGACCGTCATCTGCGGCTACGACGAACGCCTCATCCGCGACGCCATCCAACGTGAACTGGCCCGCGGAGGTCAGGTCTATTTCCTGCACAACCGGGTCAAATCGATCGGCCTCCTCGAAAAGCGCCTCAAGGAACTCCTGCCCCGCGCGCGCATCCTGACCGGACACGGCCAAATGCCCGAGGAGGAACTTGAGGACATCATGGCCACCTTTGTCGCCGGCCAGGCCGACATCCTGCTCTGCACCACGATCATCGAAAGCGGACTCGATATTCCCAACGCCAACACCATCATCATCGACCGCGCCGACCGCTTCGGCCTGGCCGACCTCTACCAATTGCGCGGACGCGTCGGACGTTCCAACCACAAGGCCTATGCGTATCTCCTTCTGCCGCGCGACATGATGGGCGCGGGCGAAGCGCGCCAGCGCATCGCCGCCATCCGCCAATATTCCAGCCTCGGCGCCGGATTCCGCGTCGCCATGCGCGACCTCGAAATCCGCGGTGCTGGCAACATCCTCGGCACCGAGCAAAGCGGGCACATTCTCGCCATCGGTTTCGAATTTTATTGCCGCCTGCTCAAAGCGGCGGTGGCCAAGCTCAAAGGTGAAAGGGCACCCGGCCGGCCGGACATCAAGGTCGACCTCGACTTCATCGCGCCGGACCCCGCAACAGCCGCCAGCGGGCAACTTCCCTCCTGGATCCCGCCCGATTACATTGCCGAACCGAAGGAGCGCATCGCCGCCCACCGGGCCTTGGCCGAGACGGAAACCCTCGCCGGACTCGACCAGCTGAAAAACCAGTGGCGCGACCGCTACGGGCGCCTCCCGCCAGCTGCCCGGAATCTCCTCAAGACCGCCGCCGTCCGTCTGCGCGCCGCCGCGGCGAACATCGACCTGGTCGAAACAGAGGGTAATGTCGTCCGCTTCCGCCGAGGGGGGGATTTTATCATGATCGGCCACCGCCACCCCCGGCTGGACTCCGAAGATCCCGCCTTGAAATTGCGCCAGATTCTTACACTCTTGCAACAGTTGTGATCACCGCTGTCCGCTACCTGCCGGGTGCCCTTGCCCTTACCCTCATCCTTCTCCCGTTCTCCGCTCCGGGCCAGCAGCGCGACCGGCTGGTCGATGGCATCGCCGCCGTGGTCAATTCAAACGCCATCACCTTCGGCCAAGTCCGCGAACTCCTCATGTTCCGCCAGCGGTCGCTCTCCGAAATGTATCAGGGTGACGAACTGCGGGCCAAAATGAAGGAATCCCAGGACGCCGCGCTGAAAGACCTCATCGACCGCCAGCTCATCATCGATTACTTCAACACCGAAGGTTTCCAAATTCCGGCCTACGTGGTCGAAGACCGCGTCAACACCATCATTCGCGAGGAATTCGGCGGAGACCGCCAAGCATTTATCCGCACCCTTAAAGCCCAGGGCTTCAGCCTCGGACGCTTCCGCGAAATCGAACGCGACAAAATCGTGGTGCAAGCCATGCGGCAGCGCGCCGTCCGGTCCGACTTCATTATCTCGCCCGACAAGGTCGACGCTTACTACCGCAAGAACCTCAAACAGTATTCCACCCAGGCGGAAATCAAGCTGAACATGATCGTCCTGCGGCCCGAATTCGACGGCTCGGACAACCCGGTCGAAGCCAAACGCGCCATGGCCAAAGAAATACGTGAAAAGCTGGCCAGCGGCGGCGATTTTGCCGGCATGGCCCAAATGTACTCGGACGACAGCACGGCCGACTTCGGCGGTGATTGGGGGTGGGTCGACGAGAACACACTGACCGGATCGCTGAATAAAATCGCCTTCAACCTCGAACCAGGAACGCTGAGCGAAGCCATCCAAGTCGGGGACACCTTTTACATCATGCGCGTCGAAGCAAAAAAACCGGCCGTGGTGCAGCCCCTTTCGGAAGTGCGCGAGGAAATCACCAAGAAGCTGATCGAGGAAGAGCGCATCCGCATGCAGGACCGCTGGATCGACACCCTCCGCGAGAAGGCTTACGTCAAAATCTACTGAGCGTGCCCGCGCGTCCCGTTCTCGGAATCACCACCGGCGATCCGGCCGGGATAGGGCCGGAACTCATCACCCGTTGTCTCGCCGATCCGGGCCTGCCCGGCGGCGTCGACTTCCGTCTCATCGGCCGCGCCGATGGACATCCTCCCGGGCAACCGACGCCCGCATCCGCCCGCGCCGCATGGGATGCCCTCGAGGAAGCCGCGCGGCTTCTGCAAGCCGGCGCCATCCAGGGCGTCGTCACCGGCCCGGTTCACAAAGCCTCTCTCCACGCCCTCGGCTTTCCTTTCCCGGGGCAAACCGAATTCTTCGCCGCCCGCGCCGGGGTGAAAAATTTCGCCATGTGCCTGACCGGGGGACCGCTCACCGTCGTCCTGGCCACCGCGCACTTGCCCCTGCACGATGTGCCCCGCCTGCTTCGCACCGAAGAAATCGTCCGCAGCGGGAAACTGCTCCATGCCTTTCTGCACCGCCGACTCGGACGCTCGCCCCGCATCGCCGTGGCCGGACTCAATCCCCATGCCGGGGAAAACGGGCAATTCGGGCAGGAGGAAAAAACAATCATCACCCCTGCCCTCGAAAAACTCGCCCCTGAAGGTGACTTCACCGGCCCGCACTCGCCGGACACCGTTTTTCATCGCGCCGTCACCGGGGAATTCGACGGCGTCCTCTGCATGTATCACGACCAGGGATTGATCCCGCTCAAACTCCTCGCTTTCGACACCGGCGTGAACGTGACCCTTGGTCTGCCCCAACCCCGCACCAGCCCCGACCACGGCACCGCCTTCGACCTGGCCGGCACCGGCCGCGCCAACCACCAAAGCCTGCTTGCCGCGATCCGACTCGCGTCGGAGCTGCTTTGACCGTGGTCGGAGGATCGCGCCGTTCCGGCACGGTGCACCAAATCCTTCAACCCCCCCCTCAAATCATGTACTCGGGCCCGCCCGACAATTCGTGCAAACCGCATTCGCGCTTTAATCCGCTGAAACGCGTGTCCTCCGCCTTCATCCCGTCGGCATACCGCGTCGTGCTGTGCGTGTCGCCGATGCTGATGTAGCCTTTTTCCCAGAGCGGATGGTAAGGCAGGCCGTGCTCGTGGAGGTATTCGCCCACTTGCCGGTCGGTCCAGTCGACAATCGGGTGAATTTTGAGCACCCGGTTCTGACGTTTGATCACGGGCAAATCTTCGCGGGTCGAGGCATGCTCGCGGCGCAGTCCGGCCATCCAAGCGCGGGCCCCCAGATCCTGCAGCGCACGGTTCATCGGCTCCACTTTGTTCAGGCGGCCGTATGTCTCCAAACCCTCCACCCCCTGCTCCCAAAGTTTGCCGTAAAGCGCCTCCTGACGCGCCGCAGTGAGCAGGGGCGAATACACGTTCAGATTCAGCCCCAGCTTTTCGGTCAGCTCGGCAGCGAACCGGTAGGTCTCGGCAAAAAGGTAACCGGTGTCGACAAAGACCACGGGAATCTGCGGGTCGATGCGGGTGACCAGATGGAGCATGACGGCCGCCTGCACCCCGAAGCTCGTGCTCAAAGCAGCATGGCCGCGGAACTCTTCGAGGGCCCAGCGCACGCGCTCCGCGGCGGATTGCCCCCCGAGTTCGCGGTTCCATGCCGCGACTTGGGCGTCGTTGAATGCGGGTTGAAGCGGATCGGTCATCAAAAAAGGCCTTGCCGAATACGCCTCCCTCGGCCTCGCGGCAAGCAGCAAATAATGGGAATTTCCATGGACCACCGCGCGGCTCCCGCGCCATAAAACACCCCCGGCCTCCGCGCTCCATCCTGCCAAGCGTACTCGGCCCGGTCGTTTCCCCCCGCCGGTTGCGGTAAAAAGGATCCCCCGGCCGGCTAAGACCATCCCGGGGAGGCTTGCGGCTTCGCCCGGCATGTTCCTGCCTCAAGCGACGGCTTTTTCTGGTGGTAACACCTCGCCGGGGCGGCTTTCCCCCGGAGCGGCAAACCCCACGCCTTTTCCACCACCAAGCCCGCTGGGAGCAGCACACGCTGCACCGTGTGCTTCACCCCACACCAGTTCCCCGATTTGACCTTGTGACCCCGCGCCGCGTCTCTTAATTTCCATTTCCCATGTCCGTTCTCATTGTTGGTTCCATCGCGCTCGACGACGTCAAAACTCCCGTCGAGGAACGTTTCGATCTGCTCGGCGGCTCCGCATC
>CAMBSX010000061.1 GCA_945870655.1 Chthoniobacter flavus
GTCGCGGAAGAGACATGTGGGCTCGACAGCAACAACTTCTTTGGAAACGGCTTCAGTGCCCGCGAACGCCGAAGTAGCGGCGACAGCGGCCATGACACCTGTGATGATATATTTTTTCATGATTGGATTTATAGGTTTGTTTGCGTGCAGGTTACCCTGCGACCGCGAAAGTGTCGGATTGTTCAATCAAGGGCAAGATTATTTTTCCGCTTAATTGAGACGTTTGTATCACTTCTTGGTGGCCTTAACCAAGCCGGAGAAACGGAGGCAACTGCCGAGACGGATGACCCGGGGACAAATGAGGTCGGCTGGGGGGGACAACTTGGCTCCGGCCACCGCAGGGACGCTTCCCCCGGCGATCATCGGACCAAGGTAAAAGACAACCTCGTTGGCCAGACGGGAGGAGAAGAGCTGACCCAAGGTGTGTCCTCCACCCTCGACCAGAACCGATTGGATGCCTTGACGCCCGAGGACGCGCAGGGCGGCGCGCAAGCTGGATTGCCGGAGGACGAGGGTGTGTTGGCGATCTTGGTCGGTGAAGACTTGGGCTCGGGCCGGGGGTCGACTGCGGGGGGCCCAGACGATGCGTCGTGGTTGCTCCACGCTCTTGCTACCACGCACGGTGAGGGCAGGGTCGTCGGCCCGGATGGTCCCCGCACCGACGAGGATTGCCCCGACTCGCGCCCGCAGTTTCATGGCATCGGCCCTTGCCGCCGCAGAGGTAATCCATTGTCCTTCGCCCGGTGGCCGGGTGAGGCGTCCGTCGAGCGACATACCACATTTGGCCACGACCCAAGGCATCCCGGTGAGCATGAAATGGTGAAACTCCGGGTTGAGGCCGGCACATGGCTCGGCGAGGACGCCGGATAAGGTCTCCACTCCGGCCCGGGCCAGGTAAGCCAAGCCGCGGCCGCGGTGTTGCGGGTTGGGGTCGATGGCGCCGACAACCACACGCGCAAGGCCGGCGCGGGCCAGCGCGTCGGTGCAGGGCGGGGTGCGTCCATGGGTGCTGCAAGGCTCGAGGGTGATGTAGGCGGTGGCCCCGCGGGCACGGTCCGGATTTTTCAAGGTGCCCAGCGCTTCGATTTCGGCGTGTGGTTGACCGGCCCGACGGTGATAGCCGCGCGCGATGATGCGTCCGTTTTTGACCAGCACGCAGCCGACCGCGGGATTGGGACGGGTTTGGCCGGCTCCGCGCCGGGCGAGCTTGATCGCTTCGCGCATGAATTTTTCGTCAACGGTCATCTCGGGAGGGGAAACGACCGTCCTTCGAAAGCCGTCGCGGCCAAGCGAAGCAACGGGGCGGCAGGGTGGCCGACGGGGTTTGAAGTTCGCCGCAACACCGGTGCAGTTAAGAGGACTTCGCCCCGAGGGGCCAAAAGGGTGGCGAAACCAGGCGGAGACACATCCTGTAAAAATGCCACAAGAGCACCGCGCAAAGGAAGCTCCGTTGTCGCGGTTAACTCGCCCGGAGGCGTGATTTCCGGACTGCGTCCGGGTACACTCCGCGGGCGATTCGCCAAAGGGCAGCAGGTTGCGGTCAGGCCGCGTCGTGCATCATCGCCTTCATCTTCGTCTCGACGTCCACCGCGACGGCGGAGAGGCCGGGACCGGCCGAGAGGGCGGAGAGGAGTTTGGTCGGCAAGGCGGTGGCGATTTTGGTCCGGCCGTCTTCTTCGTAGACCGAGATGCGGCAGGGGAGGGCGATGTTCATCCCCATGTCCTCGGTGAGAACTTTGGCAGCTTGCTCCGGGTTGCAGACCTCGAGGATGTGACAGGCATGGGGCAGCGGGAATCCCTTCGATTGGAGGGTTTGCTGCAGGTCGTAAGCGTGGAGGACGCCGAATCCATGTTTGGCCACCGCGGCGCGCAAGTCTTCCACCGCGACTGCGGGGCTTTTGTCGGTTTCGATGATGTAGCGCATGGGGTTGTCTTCAGGTAAAGATGATCTGACCGCCGGCCGCGATGTCGTAGAAGTCACCGACGGTGAGAACTTTGTCCATTTGCGGACAGAAGTCGGCCAAGGTCAGATGGAACATATCGACCGTCGCTTTGCAGGCGTAGATTTTTCCCCCGGCATCGTGAATCATTTCGATGAATTCGGGGATGGGCGGGATGTCGAGGGCTTCCATTTCCTTGTTCATCATGTGCGTGGCAAAAGCCGACATGCCGGGCAGGGCGCCGAGAATGGTCGGGAGCGGGAAACCTTTGGCGTCGGGCACGCGCATGGCCGGGTTGCCGACCGTGGCGATCTTGATGCTGCCCATGTATTTTTTCAGGATGGCATAAAGGCCGAAGAAGGTGAAAAAGAGGTTGGCTTCGATCCCTTCCATGCGGGCGCCGTTGCCCATGATGAGGCCCGGATAAATCCCGTCGAGGGAGCCTTTGGAGACAATGATGGAGACTTTTTTGATTTTGTCGGACATGGTGAATTTTTCGGTTAGACGCAGCTGGCAGGTTTCGGATAGCCGCTGATTTTGGCGGCCTTTTTGATCGGGCCGTCGGGAAACAGAGCGTAGAGGTCCTTGGTCGGGATGTTCCCGACTTTATTCATGCGGCGCATGCCGGGGACAGCGCCCTTCTCCTTGAAGTCGGTGTCGATAAAGTCGAGCACCTTCCAGTGGCCGTCGCCGAGGGTGATGCCCTCCTCCGCGGCGAGCGCGGCGGCGATGTCTTTGTTCCACTGGCTGTGATTGACGAGGAAGCCTTCCTCGTCGGTGTCCACGGGCGTGCCCGCAAGGGTTTTGGTTGGCATGGTGTTGGTTTGTTTATTTGGGTTTTTGCTGAGAGGAAAAATCAGAGGGGAGTAGCCACGGATGGTACGGATAAGTTCAGAAAAGGGCGGCAGCCGATTCTGTGTTTACTGGTGCGATCAGTGTCATCGGTGGCCAAGATCTTGGGATTGTTCAAGCGGCGGTTTTGAGTTCCTTGGGCGGGATGTTTTTGCCGCGCAGGGACATTTGGTGTCCGACGAACGGGATGGGCAGACCGGTGAGAAGGACGTTCCAGTAGATCCATTTGAAGGCCATTTTTCCGAGGTGGTTGAGGCGGGATTCCCCGAGGAGTTTCATCGGTCCGACCGCAGGCAGCGGGAAAGTGCCGGTGACGGGTTCCTGATCGTAGTTGAAATCAAGAAGGAAGGCTTTGCCGTGGCCGGATTCAATGAAGCAGTTGGCGTGGCCGTCGAAGCTGCTGCGGAGAGGTTGGCCGGCGATAAAGTGAAGAATATTTTCGGTGAGAACTTCGGATTCAAAGTGCGCCACGGATCCGGCTTTCGACGTCGGGCAATCGGTCGCATCGCCTATGACAAAAATGTTGGCATGGGCTTTGCTTTGCAGGGTGTGCTTGTCGGTCGGGACGTAGTTCAATTCGTCGCCGAGACCGGAACGGGCGATCATTTCCGCACCCATGTTCGGCGGAACGGTGACCAGCAAATCGTAGGGGACTTCTTTTTCGTCCCAAGAGACGATGGCTTTTCGGGCCGCGTCGACGCGGGCGATGGCGAAGTCGGGAATCACGGAAATACGTTTCTCTTCGAGCAGGCGGGCGAGGACGCCGGAGGCCACGGGCTTGGTGAAGGCGCCGGACATCGGAGTGACGTAAACAATCTCCGTTTTCTCGCGCAGGCCCTGCTCCTGCAGCCAGGCATCGGCAAGGAAAGTGAACTCGAGCGGGGCCACGGGGCACTTGATCGGCATTTCACAGATGTGGACAACGAGACGGCCGCCCTGCCAGGATTTGAAGCGCTCGGTCAGTGCCTTGGCGCCGGCAAAGGTGTAAAACTCGTGGACGTTTTTGCGCCAGTCGCCGTCGACCATGCCTTCGACTTGCTCCGGGGCGGGGCGGACTCCCGTGGCGATGATCAGCACGTCGTAGGGGATCTCGGAGCCGTCCTGCAAAAAAACGCGGTTGGCCGCCGCGTCGACGCGGTCGACGTCCGCCTCGCGGTAATCGACCCCGCGCGGGACGGTGCGGCTCATCGGTCGGCGGACGTCGTCCTCCTCGTAAATACCGAAGGGCATGAACAAATAGCCCGGCTGGTAATAATGGTCCCGGGCGCGGTCGATGAGAGTGATGGTCCATCCGCCTTTGGGCAGTTTCTTCCGCAGGGCCCCGGCCATGATGGTGCCGGCTGTGCCGGCGCCGAGAATGAGGAGAGTTTTCATGATTTGGCGCCGCCTTTTCGGGCGCCCCCGCAGGCAAGGTCGCACAGGCCGAAAATGAGCGGTTCACTGATAGCGTAATGCACCGAGGTGCCTTCGCGATGGGGACTTACCAGACCGGCCTCGCGGAGAACGCGGAGGTGTTTGGAAGTATTGGCCTGCTTGAGGCGGCAGTTGCGGTGGATGGTGCTGACACTGAGCGGGCCTTCACGGAGGCTCTGCAGGATGCGCAGCCGGGCCGGATCGGAGAGCTTGGCAAACAGGGCGGCCATGCGGTTCAACTGGCGTTGGTTGATGCTGCTCATGGGAAACTAGACCTTTACTTTATTACCAATAAGTAATATATCAAGAACAAATCATGATGAATGCGAAACTTTCACGACTCGCCCTGATTGCCGCGGTGATTCTCGCGGGATGCGGAAAACACGGGGAGGAGAGTGCTGCTCCCGGGCACTCGAGTCCGGCCGTGCCGGTGGCGGTCGCCCCGGTGGCGGTGCATTCGATGTGGGACGAGGAAGAGGTGGTCGGAACAGTCGAGGCGGCTCAACGGGCGGTGCTGTCGGCCAAGGTGACGGGGGTGGTCGACGCGGTCAAAGTTGCTCCGGGCGCACGCGTGTCCCGTGGTTCGGCCTTGGCCACGATTGACGCCCGGGAAATCAAGGCGCGGCTTGACGCGGCGATGGCGGCCCAGGATCAGGCGCGGAAAGATTTTGCGCGGATTGAACGCCTGCTGCAGAGCGGGTCTTCCACGCGCCAGGAATTCGACGCGGCATCAACGCGTCTGCGCACGGCCGACGCATCTCTGGTCGAGGCGCGCACCATGCTGCAGCACACCGAGATCACCGCACCCTTTGACGGTGTGGTGACGCGAAAGTTGGTGGAGGTTGGTGACCTGGCCACGCCCGGCAAGCCTTTGCTCGAGCTGGAAAATTCCTCGCTATTGCGCTTCGAGTGCGAGATTCCCGAGGCGTTGCTCGACCGCGTCGACATGGACTCCTCGTTGCCCGTGCGCATTGATGCGGCCGGGGCCGAGCTGAACGGAAAAGTTTCGGAAATTGCCCCGTCTGCCTCGGCGGGCAGCCGGACGTTTCTGGTCAAACTCGATCTGCCGGCTTCCGGCAAGCTGCGCGCCGGGCAATTCGGGCGGGTCCGTGTGCCGGTGCGGGAGCGCCCGGCTTTGCTGGTCGCCGAAGGAGCGGTGGTGCGGCGCGGCCAAATCGAAAGCGTCTTCGTGGTCGAAGAAGGCAGGGCGAGACTGCGCTTGGTCAAATCCGGCCGGCAGATGAACGGAGAGATCGAAATTTTGAGCGGACTGTCCGGCGGAGAGTCCGTGGTGGTGCGTGAGGCCCATCTTTTGACCGACGGGGTCTCCGTGGAGGCCGTGCCGTGACCGGACCGGGCTTGAGCGAAGTGGAGAAGGCGTCGGACGGCCTGGCCGGGCGGATTGCCCGGATGTTTGTCGACAGCAAGTTGACACCTTTGCTCATCGTCTCCTCGGTTTTGCTCGGTTTGGCGTCGGTGATTTTGCTTCCGCGCGAGGAAGAACCGCAGATCAAGGTCCCGATGGTCGACGTGATGGTGTCGATGCCGGGTGCCAGTGCGCGCGAAGTGGCGGAGCGGGTGACGCGCCCGATGGAGCAACTGCTCTGGGAAATTCCCGGGGTCGAATATGTCTACTCCACGTCGCGCCCGGCCGAGAGTCTGGTCATCGTGCGCTTCAAAGTCGGATCCGATTTGGAAACGAGCCTGGTCAAGCTCAACCAGAAGCTGCAGACGAATTTCGACCGCATCCCGCACGGGGTGACGGCGCCATTGATCAAACCGAGGACCATTGATGACGTGCCCATCCTGGCCCTGACCTTGCACAGTGCGGAGCAGGGCCCGATGGAATTGCGGCGGCTGGCTGCGGAGTTGCAGGACGCGGTGAAGCAAATCCCCTTGGTCGCGGAGACAAGGGTGATCGGCGGTTTGCGCCGGCAGATCCGCGTGCTCCTCGATCCGGTGCGTATGGCCTCCCGCGGGGTGACTCCGGCGGGCCTCGTCCCCATGCTGCAACAAAGTAACCGGCAGACGCGGGCGGGGTCCATCACCTCCGGAAACCGGACGATCCTGATCGAATCGGGCGGGTTCATCACCAGTGCGGCGGAAGCCGGCCAGGTGGTGGTGGGAGTTTACGAAGGCCGGCCGGTTTATTTGCGCGATGTGGCCGAGATTGTCGATGGTCCCGAGGAGCCGCGATCCTACGTCTTTCAGGCCCAACGGGGACAGGGGATCGAACCGGCGGTGACGCTGAGCGTGGCCAAGCAACCGGGAGCCAATGCGGTGGACGTGGTTCATGCCGTGATGCGCAAAGTGGACGAGGTGCGGGGGCGGGTTCTTCCCGGGGATGTGCAGGTCACCGTAACGCGGGACTACGGCGAGACGGCCTCGGAAAAATCCAATGAGCTGCTTTTTCACATGGCCATCGCGGTGGTCAGCGTGTCCTTGCTGGTCATGTTTGTCCTCGGCTGGCGCGAGTCGGTCGTCGTAGCCATCGCCATTCCGTCCACCCTGGCCCTGACCCTGCTCGTTTTTTACCTTTACGGTTACACGCTCAACCGCATCACCCTGTTCGCGCTGATTTTTTCCATCGGCATTCTTGTCGATGACGCGATCGTGGTGGTGGAAAATGTGGTGCGGCATTACCGCATGCCGCTCAACCGGCAGCGTAACCTGAGCGAAGTGGCCATTGAGGCGGTGGCGGAAGTGGGAAACCCCACGATCCTGGCCACTTTGGCGGTGATCGCGGCCATTTTGCCGATGGCGTTCGTCAGCGGCCTGATGGGTCCCTACATGCGGCCCATTCCGATCGGGGCGAGCGCGGCCATGTTCTGGTCGCTGCTCATCGCTTTTGTCGTCACGCCATGGGCCGCGCGGCGCATGCTGGCCGGGGAAGTGAAGCGCCACCACGGCGAGGGGGAAAAGGAGAGCAGATTTACCCTGCTTTACCGCCAGTGGATGGGGCATCTCATTCACGACCCGAAATGGCGCTGGGCTTTTCTGGCGGGAATTGTTGCCTTGCTCCTCGGGTCGTTCGCCCTGGTTCCGCTCGGTTTGGTCAAGGTGAAAATGCTGCCCTTCGACAACAAGAGCGAGTTTCAGGTCATCCTCAACATGCCGGAAGACAGCTCCCTTGAGCAGACGGCGGCGGTCGCGCGGGACATGGCGGACGCCTTGTTGCCGGAGGCGGAGGTGCGCGACGTGCAGATTTACGCGGGCACGGCCTCGCCGTTCAATTTCAACGGCTTGGTGCGCCACTACTTTCTGCGCTCCGGGCCCTCGGTGGCCGACCTTCAGGTCAATCTGCTCTCCCGCCATGAGCGCAAGGAGCAGAGCCATGACATCGCCAAGCGGGTGCGTCCGCGTTTGGCGGAAATCGCCAAGCGGCACAAGGCAAGGATTGCCGTGGCCGAGGTGCCGCCCGGACCGCCGGTGCTGCAGACCATCGTGGCGGAGATTTACGGTCCGGATGATGCTTCGAGGCTCAGGCTGGCCTCCGAGGTGAAGAAGATTTTCGAGGAGACGACGGGGGTGGTCGATGTCGACTGGTATGTGGAGTCGGACCAGCCGAAGGCGCGTTTCGTGGTGGACAAGGAGAAGGCGGCGCTCAACGGAATCAGTGCGGACACCATTGCGCGCACGCTGGCCGTTGCCACGAGCGGCCAGTCGGTCGACCTGATCCACCAACCGCGGGAAAAAGAGGACGTGAACATCTTCCTCGAGCTGCCCAACCGGGAAAAGTCATCGCCGGAGCAGCTGCTCTCGCTGCGTGTGCGGTCGGGCGACGCCAACGCGCTGCCGGAACCGGGATCCGGCGGGAGGGCGCCGTTGGTGCCCTTGCGCGAACTGGTGCGGGTCGACCGTTCGGCCGAGGACAAAAGCATTTACCACAAGAATCTTATGCCTGTGGTCTACGTGATGGCGGATGTGGCGGGTGAGGTCGAGAGCCCGGTCTACGCGATCCTCGAAATGAACGAACGGCTCGCCGCATTGCATGCGCCCGACTTCGGCGGCGCCGCAGGCGGGGTGGAAATTTACAATGCGACCATGCCGTTCACGGACTATCAACCCGCGGTCAAGTGGGACGGCGAGTGGCATATCACGATCGAAGTGTTCCGGGACCTGACCCTGGCCTTCGCCGCCGTGCTTGTGCTGATCTACTTATTGATGGTCGGCTGGTTTGGTTCGTTCATTACGCCGCTCGTCGTGATGGCGGCGATTCCGTTTTCGCTCGTCGGCATTCTGCCCGCGCACGGACTGATGGATGCGTTTTTCAGCGCTCCTTCGATGATCGGGTTCATGGCCGGAGCCGGCATCGTGGTGCGGAACTCCATCATTCTCGTCGACTTTATCCAGTTGCGCCGGGCCCAAGGCATGCCGCTCGACCAGGCGGTGATCGATGCCGGGGCGGTGCGGTTTCGTCCGATGCTGCTCACCGCCATGGCTGTGGTGGTGGGCGCAGGGGTGATTTTGTTCGACCCGATTTTCCAAGGTTTGGCCATCTCGCTGATGGCCGGAGAGGTGGCTTCCTTGTTTCTCAGCCGGATGGCCGTGCCGGTTCTCTTCTACCTGACCAACCGCAACGAACCCTCCGGCGAAGCTGTTTGATCGCGCGGGGCGCTTCCGTTATAGCATGCGGATGAAGTTATTGGTGACCGGCGGGGCGGGCTACATCGGGAGCATCTGCGTCGAGGAGGTGCTCGATCGGGGGCATGAAGTGGCGGTGCTCGACAACCTGACCGAGGGTCATCGCGCGGCGGTCGACCCGCGGGCCACTTTTTATCAGGCCGATTTGGCCGACCCGGTGGCGGTGGGGCTTGCGATGAAGGAGTTCGCGCCGGATGCGGTAATGCATTTTGCCGCCAATGCGCTGGTCGGCGAGTCGATGACCGATCCGTCGAAATATTTCCGCAATAATGTTTCCAGCGGCATCAACCTGCTCGATGCGATGGTGGCAAACGGGGTGAAGAAGTTCGTTTTCAGCTCCACTTGCGCGACCTTCGGAATTCCCGAGCGCATGCCGATCGACGAAAGTCTGCCCCAGCGGCCGATCAACCCTTACGGGGAGTCCAAGCTGATGTTTGAAAAAATTCTGCGCTGGTATGACGAAATCCATGGGCTGCGTTTCACCGCCCTGCGGTATTTCAATGCGGCGGGCGCCTCGGAAAAGTTCGGTGAAGACCACCGGGTCGAGACCCATTTGATCCCCAATGTTCTCAAGGTCGCGCTCGGTCAGAAAGAAGCGGTTGAGATCTACGGGACCGACTACGAAACGCCGGACGGCACCTGCATCCGCGACTACATTCACATTCTCGACTTGGCGGACGCCCACATCCGCGCGCTGGATCGGACGGAAAGCGGCTTTTTCAACCTCGGTACGGGAGGCGGGACCTCGGTTCGCGAGGTCATCGACTGCTGCCGTCGCGTGACCGGAAAAGATATCGCGGTGCGGGAGAAACCGCGCCGGCCGGGCGACCCGCCTCGTTTGATTGCGGCCTCGGAGAAGATCCGCCGCGATCTGGGTTGGGAGCCCCGTTTCCAGAATATCGAGAGCATCGTCCGTCCGGCCTGGGATTGGCACGTGCGACATCCGTCGGGCTACGGGGATTGAGTCAACGCGGAGGCGGCCACATTTGACTGGCATCGCCGGGTTGTTTTTTTAGGCTCACACCGGTATGCGCAAACCCTTCTTGCTGGTGCTGTTCCTTCTGGCGGGCAGCAGGGCGGCGCTTGCCCAGTTCGGCAGCTTCAGCGACGTGCCGGTGGAGATTAGGGCGGATGGCGGTACCCGCTTCGAGGGCGGCGTGGCGGTGGCGGAGGACAATGTGCAGATCCATTTCCGGGGGACGGATATTTATTGCGACTATGCGGAGTACAATCCGGAGACCCGCGAGGTGCTCCTCACGGGCAACGTGCGCATCTACCATGAGGGCCAAATTCTCAACGGGCAGCGCGCGGTCTACAATCTGGAGAAGCGGCAAATCGAGGCGCTGGACTTCGAGGGTGGTGACCAGGTTTACAAGTTTACCGCGGTGAGTTTGCGGGCGCCGACCCTCCGGCAGTTCCAAGCGCAGGCTCTCAGTTTGACCACGAGCGACAGCTCCAAGCCGGACTATCACCTACGGGCGGGAGGCGCGCGGATTTATCCCGACGACCGTGTGATCCTGACCAATGCGACCATGTATGTCGGCCAGACCCCGGTCTTCTGGTTCCCCTACCTTTACGCGCCGCTCGGCGAGGCGGGGTTGGACATCCAACCCGGCTACAATTCCACCTGGGGAGGATTCCTCCTTCTGGGCTACCGCTTTCCCGTGACCGAAAAAATCGACGCCTTGGCCAAATTCGACTACCGGACCGAGCGTGGGGCGGCCTTTGGGATCGACTTGGACGGGGCCTACGGGCCGAACGACACGAGCAACGGCAAGTTCCGCGCCTACTACGCCGACGACAACAATCCCGGGAGCAACGACACCGCCTTCCCGCGCACCAATCCGCCGGGCCGCGATCGCTGGATTGTCTCGTTCAAGAACCGTCTGGTCGTCGACGAGAACATTTATGCCACCACGGACCTCAACAGCATCAGCGACGACTATTTTTTGCAGGACTTTTTCCCGGCCGAGTTCGCGGTCGATCCCCAACCGGACAACAACACCTCGTTCAACTGGCTGACCGAGAACTTCCAGGTCAACCTGCTGGCGCGCTGGCAGATGAACAACTGGCAAGAGGTCACCTCCCGGTTGCCGGAGTTGAGTTGGACGGCCAAGCAGGCTCCGCTTTTCGGGTTGCCCATCTTTTACGACGGATCGACCAGGGGCGGCTACTTGCAGCGCAACTTTCCCAGTGGCGAGACACCCGACTACATCACGCAGTTGCAGCAGTCCGTTTTCAACCCCGGTATCCTTTCCGATACGACAGGGTTGAACAATTATTCCGCCTTCCGTTTCGACACTTTTCACCAGCTGTCCTATCCGAAGACCTACTTCGGCTGGCTGTCGCTCACTCCGCGGGTCGGTTTCCGCGGGACCTACTACAGCCGCACCGGGGATTCCGACCCGAATTCCCCGGGTTACATCGCCTTGCCCGGCAACGACTACAACAACGGCACTTTTCGTCCAGTCATGAATGCCGGACTCGAGGGATCGTTCAAACTCTCGGCGCGGTTCGAGCAGGTGCAATCGACCTTTTTGGGCCTCGACGGCCTTCTCCATGTCATCCAGCCGTTCGCCAACTACGCCTACGTCAATAATGCGGGGCTGGCCCCCGACCAGATCCTGCAGTTCGACCGTGTTGTGCCCTCGGCGCAG
>CAMBSX010000062.1 GCA_945870655.1 Chthoniobacter flavus
GGGCAGACCGCCTCGCACTCGTAATAGTTCGAGCAGTTGCCGAATCCCTCGGCATCCATCTTGGCCACCATGCCGCGCACCCGGCGATTGGCTTCCGGTTTTCCCTGAGGCAACAAGCCGAGGTGTCCGACTTTCGCCGAGACAAACAACATCGCAGACCCGTTGGGACAAGCCGCCGCGCAAGCCCCGCATCCGATACAGGCCGCCGCGTCCATGGCATAATCCGCCACAGTCTTCGGAATCGGCGTATCGTTGGCATCTTGGGCATTGCCGCAGCGCTCGCTGATATAGCCGCCGGCCGCAATCACCCGGTCGAAAGCCGAGCGGTTGACCACCAGATCCTTGATCACCGGAAAAGCCCCGACGCGGAAAGGCTCAATGTAAAGCGTGTCCCCGTCCGCAAACTTCCGCATGTAGAGCTGGCAGGCCGTTCCGCGGCCGGGCCCTTGCGGCACGCCATTGATCGTCAGACTGCAGGAGCCGCAGATTCCCTCACGGCAGTCATGATCAAAAGCCACCGGCTCATCGCCCCGCTCGGTCAGACGGTCGTTGACGATATCCAGCATCTCCAAGAACGAAGCTTCCGAAGGAATATCCCGCGCCTCCACATCCTGGAACCCGCCCACGCTTTTCCCCTCCGCCTGCCGCCAGATTTTGAGATGGAAGTTCATGACTATTTGTAACTCCTGGTTGCCAATTTGACGCCTTCGTACTGAAGCGGCTCTTTGATCAGTTCCGGTTTGTTGCCTTCGCCCGTGTATTTCCAGGCGGAGACATAAAAATAGTCATCGTCGTTGCGCAGGGCCTCACCTTCGGGTGTCTGATATTCCACGCGGAAGTGCCCCCCGCACGACTCGTTGCGATCCAACGCGTCTTCGCACATCAGTTGGCCGAACTCGATAAAATCCGCCACCCGCCCCGCTTTTTCCAGCGACGCATTGAGCTCGTCGCCATCGCCGAGGACGCGCACGTTGCTCCAGAACTCCTCCCGGATCCGGTCGAACTTTTTGATCGCCATTTCCAGCCCCTCTTTGCTTCGCGCCATGCCGCACTCATCCCACAAGAGTTTGCCGATCTCTTTGTGGAAACTGTCGACCGTGCGGGTACCTTTGATACTCAACAGCCGGTTGACCCGTTCCTTCACCTCATCGACCGCCTGCTGGAATTCCGGACGCCCAACGTCGGGGCGTGTGCCGCGGACCGGGGCCAGATAATTGCCAATGGTGTAGGGCAGGACAAAATAGCCGTCGGCCAAACCCTGCATCAGGGCGCTGGCCCCGAGCCGGTTGGCCCCGTGATCGGAGAAGTTGGCCTCGCCAATCACAAAGAGGCCCGGGACATTGCTCTGCAGTTCGTAGTCCACCCAGAGTCCGCCCATTGTGTAATGAACCGCGGGATAAATACGCATTGGCGTCTGGTAAGCGTTCTCGCCCGTGATGTTCTCGTACATCTCGAACAGATTGCCGTAACGCTCGCGAATGGTCGCCTCGCCCAGGCGCTTGATCGCGTCGGCAAAGTCCATATAGACCCCCAACCCGCCGGGGCCGACCCCGCGCCCCTCATCGCAAACCTCCTTGGCCGAACGGGAGGAGATATCCCGTGGCGCCAAGTTTCCGTAGCTCGGATACTTGCGCTCGAGGAAATAATCACGGTCTTCTTCCGGGATCTCGGAAGGCTTCTTCCCGCAGTCCTCCTTGCGCTTCGGCACCCAGACACGCCCGTCATTGCGCAAAGACTCGCTCATCAAAGTCAGCTTTGACTGGTATTCGCCGCTCACCGGGATGCAGGTCGGATGAATCTGGGTGAAACACGGGTTGGCAAAAAGCGCCCCGCGGCGGTAAGCGCGGTACGTGGCCGTGACATTGCACCCCATGGCGTTGGTCGAGAGAAAAAAAGCATTTCCGTAGCCACCACTGGCCAGAATCACCGCATCGGCCGCGTGCGCTTCGATTTCACCGGTCACCATGTTGCGCGTGACGATGCCTTTGGCCTGTCCGTCGACGATGACCAGATCGAGCATTTCGTGGCGGGGATGCATCTTGACCGTGCCCGCCGAAATCTGGTGGCTCAACTCCGAGTAAACCCCCAAAAGCAACTGTTGCCCGGTCTGACCCCGAGCGTAAAAGGTCCGGGAGACCTGTGCCCCGCCGAAGGAACGATTGGCCAGCATCCCGCCGTATTCACGGGCGAAGGGCACGCCCTGCGCCACGCATTGGTCTATGATGTGCGTACTGACTTGGGCCAGCCGGTAAACATTCGACTCCCGCGAGCGGAAGTCGCCGCCCTTGATCGTATCCATGAATAAACGGTCCACACTGTCGCCGTCGTTTTGGTAGTTCTTCGCCGCGTTGATCCCGCCTTGGGCGGCAATGCTGTGCGCCCGGCGCGGGCTGTCCTGGTAGCAAAAACACTTCACGTTGTAGCCCTGCTCACCGAAAACAGCCGCCGCCGAGCCACCGGACAATCCTGTGCCCACGATGATCAGTTCATAGCGGCGCTTGTTGGCCGGACTAACCAGCTTGCTCGCCGCCTTGAAATTGGCCCATTTGTCGGCCAGCGGACCGGACGGGATTTTCGGGTCGAGGGTGATCGTGCTCATGAGTTCGGGAAAACGGTCAGCTTGCGATCGGGCCGGCGCTCGTCCGGCAAGACCTTGAGCAAGCCGGTCACGGAGGCCACCGGAATGCTGGCGAAGCCAATCATCAGCGCCCACGCAACGAATAACCCGCCGTGCTTGATCAGCCCGAACGCCTTCCGCCCGTTCAGGCCGAAGGTCTGGAAAACACTGGAGATCCCATGACTCAAATGCATCCCTAGCAAGACGAGACTGAGGAGATAAAAACCGGAAACCAGCGGATTATGAAAACTCAGGATGATCATGGCCGCCACATCATGCCGTCCTTCCAAATCGTAAAGGTGCGAGTACGGGCTGAGCCCCCCGGCAAATTGCAAAACGTGAAAAATCAGAAAGCTCAGGACGACCAACCCGCTCAAGGCCATAGTGCGCACATAGATCGTGCTCTGCAGCCGGGCTTTGACCGCATACCGCTGGGGACGGGCCCGGCGGTTGGCAATGATCAACGACGTTGTGGTGCCGATGTGAACCAGGAAAACCGCCAAGAGTCCGCCCCGGGCCAGCCAGAGAAGAACCGGATTGGCGTGCAGCGCCTGCGCGTAAATATTGATCCCCTCGCCAAAAGGCCCGACGTAAATGGTCAAATTGCCGGCCAGATGGGCCAGCACGAACAAAATCAACAGTCCGCCCGAGATCCCCACGATCCACTTCTTTCCGATCGACGAAACGGCAAAAGCCCAGAGCGGGTTTGCCTGACGCGGACCTTGGTAAAGAGAAGCCACGGACATATTGGTGCACACTATTAGGTATCCTAATAGGTGCAACGCTTAAGATCCTGCCTCGGATGCCCCCGGGCTTCCGCTAAACTCGGTCGCTTACTTGCCCCATGATGTCTTATCGCTTAACTCTTCTGCCTGATGAAAATCGTCCCCCTTCTCAGCCTGGCCCTTCTTGCCACCACTTCGCTTGCTCTAGCCCGGGGCGGTGGGGGTGGTTTTCGCGGCGGCATGGGCGACGATGGCTTTCGCGAGGGGACAATGGAGGGTGCCGGCTTCCGCGAGGATGCCCCGCGCCTCGATGAGGACAGCGCGGACACCGCCATGCAGGAGGACCGAGTCAATGTCGACCGGACGGACAACGACAACTACCGGGTCACCGACATCAATGGCTCGGCGGACGTCAATGTCCGGCCCGAAGGCGATGACACCGCCAACGTCAACGTACGCACCGCCGACGGCCAGGATTACAACACCACAGTGGCCGGTCCCCAAGGTTATCGCTCCGGCTACGTCTGGCAGAACGGTGCCTACGTTGCCGTAAACTGCGACCCTTTTGTCCCCTACGTCGCGCCTTTCGGCGCTTGGGCCGGTTGGAATGTCGTGACCCAGCCCGAGTATGCCGAGTATCCCGTCTACGCGACTTACCCGGTAGAAACCGCCGTCGAGGTCGCCTTGCAGAAGCTCGGTCTCTACAACGGCCCGATTGACGGAAACGCCGCCTCGTGCGCCGGCGCCATCGAGCAATACCAAAGGCAGACCGAAGTGCCCGTTACCGGAACGATCAGTCCCGAGCTCCTCAGCGCCCTCGGGATCCAAGCAACCTATGTCCAGTAACCGGGCCAAGCCGCCAACTGGCTCGCGATGCCCCTCGCTTGATCACTCATCGCGCCGGAACGGCGCGATCCAAGTTGTGTAGCGGCGGCGTCGCCGCCAAAGGCCGTTTGCCCCGCAACTCCCCCCGCTGAACACTCGCCTATCCGACTATTCCCGCCACCGCTCCCGTCATGAAGCAGGCCAGGCTCGCCCCGAGCAGCGCCTTCCAGCCAAAACACGCCAGCGTTTCGCGTTGCGAGGGCGCCAATCCCCCGATCCCACCGATCTGCACACCGATCGACACGAGGTTGGCGAATCCCGCCAAAGCGTAGGTCAAGATCATCAGGTTGCGGGGATCAGCGAAAACCCCCGTTGCCTTCAACTCCCCGAGTTTGACAAAGGAAACGAACTCATTGAGCACCGTCCGCTCCCCGAGCAAAGCCCCGGAGACGAGCACCGCGTCGCCGCTGATTCCCATCAGCCATGCCACCGGGGCGAAAACCATGCCGAGCAGAAAATCGAGCGAGAACCCGCCAAACACCCCCCCGCTCCGATCTGCAACCAGCGCATTGAGGCCTGTTACTTCTCCTATCCATCCCTCGAGCACAAAATTCACCAAAGCGACCAAAGCGGTAAAAACCAGGAGCATCGCCCCGACATTAACCGCCAACTTCACCCCGTCCGTTGTCCCCCGGCAGACCGCATCAAGCAGGTTCACGCCGTTACTTTCCTCGGCCAGATGCAGCGACTGATCGACCGGCTCGGTCTGCGGCAGCAAGATCTTCGCGATGAGCAAAGCCGCCGGCACGGTGATCACCGATTTGGTCAGCAGATGCGTGGCGAAGACCAATTGCTGCTGCGGGTCGGCGCCGCCGAGTAAACTGATGTAGGCAATCATCACGGCGCCCGCCACCGTGGCCATTCCGCCGATCATCACGCAAAGAATCTCCGACTTTGTCATGCCTGCCAGCCAAGGCCGGATGAGCAACGGGGCTTCCGTCTGACCGAGAAACACATTGGCCGAGGCCGACAAAGTCTCGGGGCCGCTCAGGCGCATTGTCTTGGAAAACACCCATGCCATTCCGCGAACGATCATCTGCAGGACGCCGAGGTAGTAGAGGGCCGCGCTGAAGGCCGAGAAAAAGACGATCGAAGGCAGGACGCTCAGGGCAAAAATCATCCCGTGCGACTGTTCGTCGAGCAAAGAGCCGAACAAAAACCGCGTCCCCTCCTCCGTGAACCCGAGCAACTGGACGAAAAACATCCCGACCAATTCCACCGCCGATCGCACGACCGGCACGTGCATGAGCACGCCCGCCAAGACGAATTGCAGGAGCAAGCCGATCGCGACCACCCGCCATGGAATGTTCTTCCGGTCGGAACTGAACAGCACCGCGATGCCGACAAAGACCGCGATGCCGGCCACCCCGCGCAGTGTTTCGAAAAACGGTTCCATCACGCTGGCAGCAAGACTAGACGCGCCGCACGGACCGCCCCTTAATGCATCCCCGAGTCCCCAGCCAGGGCCTTGGCCATATCACCGACCACCGCCTTGGCATCGCCGAAGACCATCAGGGTTTTGTCCATCGTATAGAGCTCGTTGTCGATCCCGGCAAAGCCGGGCTTCATGGAACGCTTGACCGCCAACACCGTCTTGGCCCGGTCCGCCTCGATGATCGGCATCCCATGGATCGGTGAGTTCGGATTGTTCTTGGCCGCCGGATTGACCACGTCATTCGCCCCCAGCACCAGGACCACATCGACCTGCGGCATCTCCGGATTGATCTCCTCCATCTCGACGAGATCGTCATAGGGAATGTCCGCTTCGGCCAGCAACACATTCATGTGGCCCGGCATGCGGCCTGCCACGGGGTGAATGGCAAACCTCACCTTGATCCCGCGCTTGGTCAGCTGGTCGTAAAGTTCGCGTACCCGGTGCTGGGCCTGAGCCACCGCCATGCCATAGCCGGGCACGATGACCACCTCATCCGCCTGCCCCATGATTTCCGCGGCTTCTGCCGCGCTGGCACTCTTCACTGTCTTCCCCGCCTCGCCGCCAGCCGCTTCCTGCACCGAGCCGAAGGCGCCGAAAAGCACATTGCTGAAACTCCGGTTCATGGCCTTGCACATGATGATGGACAAAATCAACCCGGACGAACCGTCCAAGGCCCCGGCAATAATCAGCAAGGTGTTATCGAGCACGAAGCCCATGGCCACGGCGGAAAGACCGGCATAAGAATTGAGCAGGGCAATCACCGTGGGCATATCCGCCCCGCCGATCGGAATGATCAGCATGACGCCGAAGGCCAGGGAGAGAATGACTAGAGGCGGAAAAAGAAAGAACCACTGGGGATTGATGATCAACCCCGCGGCGCAAGCGATAGCCCCTCCAAGGGTGAGGAAGTTGATCATCAGCTGGCCCCGGTAAGTGATCGGCCGGCCCGGCAAAATTTCCTGCAGCTTGCCCGCCGCCATCAGGCTGCCAGTAAAGGTGAGAAATCCGAGGATAACCTCCGCGGAAATAGCGAACATGCGGAAAGTGGTCAGATTGGCCCCGCCCTCATGGAGCCAGAGGTAATATTTCGCTGTGCCGACCAGTCCGGCGGCCAGTCCGCCGAAAGCATGGGACAGCGCCGTTCTCTGCGGCACTGCGGTAAGCGGCACTTTGGAAAGCGGCACCCCGATGAGTCCTCCCACCATCACCGCCAGGGCAATCCAGGGAAGGCTCGAGACGGCCACCGCCGGATTGAGCAGGGTGCCGCCGACCCCCAGCGCCATCGCCCCCACGCCGGCCCAGACCCCGCGCCGCGCGCTTTGCGGCGAGTTCATCCACTTGAGCGAAAAAATAAACAGGACGCTGGCGGCCAGATAGGTCATCTGCACCGCGGCATCACGGAATTCCGGACTCATGATTTCTCCTCCGGCTTGCGACTCTTGAACATTTTGAGCATGCGGTTGGTGATGAGAAACCCGCTCACGATATTGACCGATGCCGCGGCAATAGCGACCAGTCCGAGGATGGTGATCCACAAGGGATGCTCATCGCTCACCGGCGGGCCGGCCACAAGGATGGCCCCGACGATAACCACCGCGGAAATGGCATTGGTCAACGACATGAGCGGGGTGTGCAACAAACGCGACACATTGCGGATCACGTCGAGGCCGATGAAAGTGGCCAGAATGAAGACAAAGATCAGCGGAATATAAGCGGTCAGGCCGGATGCTTCGGCCGCGGCAAGAAAAGGAGTCATGTCAGGAGGTTGGTTCGCGGAATTGCGGGTGCACCACTTCCCCACCGTGGGTGAGGAGGCAGCCGGCCAGGATTTCGTCGGACGGATCGATCTTCAGCGCCTTGGCTTCCTTGTCCCAAAGATGCTCGATCAGTGCCAGGTAGTTGTTGGAAAGCATTTGGCTGGCGTGGAAGGCGACGTGATCGGCCAGGTTTTTCGTCCCGATCAGCAGGGCACCGCCGACCCGTTTCTCCACCCCGGGCTCGGAGCCCTCGACATTGCCGCCGGTAGACGCCGCCATGTCGATGACCACGCTGCCGGGACGCATCGCTTCCAGCATGGCCGAAGTCAGGATGCGGGGCGCCGGCCGACCGAAAACTTGCGCCGTGGTGATCACCACGTCGGACTGCGAAACCTGTCTGGCCATCACTTCGCGCTGCTTGGCCAATTGCTCCTCGGTCAGTGCCTTGGCATAGCCCTGCGCCGTCTGCCCGGTTTCGCCGAGGTCGACCTTGACGAATTTGGCTCCGAGGCTTTGCACCTGCTCTTCCACGGCCGGCCGCGTATCGAACGCCTCCACTTTTGCGCCGAGTCGCTTCGCTGTGGCGATGGCCTGCAAGCCCGCCACGCCCACCCCGACAATGAACACCTTGGCCGCGGCAATCGTGCCCGAAGGGGTCATCATCATGGGAAACACCCGGTCGAGGCGCTCAGCCGCGAGAATAACCGCGGCATAGCCAGCCAGACTGGCCTGCGAACTGAGCACATCCATCTTCTGTGCGATGGTCGTGCGCGGGATCATCTCCACACTAATGGCCGAAATGCCAGCGGCAGCCAGCGCGCCAACCAGCTCCTTCTCCCGGAAAGCATCGAGGCTACTCAGATGCACCGCACCGCGCGGGGCCGCCTCGTGTCCGCTCGGACGGTTGACCCGCACGACCAGACCGCAACCATCCGGCACAGCCGCGTCGGCTAACACCCGCGCGCCTTTGGCAACATAGTCTTCGTCCCGCCAACCGAGACCTCGGCCTAGCCCTGATTGAACCACCACCTCAAGGCCAAGCTTCTGGAGCTTGCCTGCATTATCGGGGGAAAGTGCAACGCGCACGGTCCCCGACTCAAGGGGGAAGTAGACGGTCATGAAACCTCCGCCCTTATAGAACCCGACCCCACGGGCCGCAACGGCAATCTTCCCTTCCCATTGCCCGCCCTACTCGCACCGGTGGAACAAACCACGGATTGTCTCCACGGAGGCACAATCACGGAAAACCATCTGCACGTCGGCCGCTCCCGGTTCGGCGCCTTCCGCCGCATCGGCAAGCAACGCCGCCGTGCTGGAAACCATGCCAACCACTTCACCTGCCTCGTTCAGAACCGGCGCGCCGGAGCTTCCTCCGCCATAATCCGCCGTCACGGTCAACCAGGTCCGCGTGCCATCTTCATCGCTCGTGGCCTCCGTGAACACACGTGACACAATTCCCTCGGTCAAAGTGTAAAAACGTCCGTCCGGATGCCCGATCACCCGGATGTTATCCCCCGTCTTGACACCGTCGGACACCGGCAGTGAGGACAACGCCACCCCGGCCGGGTCGATCCGCAGGATAGCCGCATCCCCTTCGCGGTCCGCCGCCAGCACGTCCAATACGGCATAGACCGTGCCGTCAAAGGTCATCACCCCAAGTTCCCCCGCCGTTTTGTCGTCGAGCACATGATGGTTGGTCACCACCTCGCCCTCCGCCCCCGCGATCCAGCCGCTACTCACCGCGCCCATGTGCGTCTGATTGCAATCCCGGCAGAAATAGACCGAGCCGATCACCACCACGGCGCGGCACACCGCCTCGTAATCCACCGCCCCCGTTGGCTTCACCGCCGGCAAATCCACCGTCTTTCCTTCGGCTGCAGCCAGTGCTCTGGTCGCCGGACCGCCGTGCAACCCGGCCACGCCGGACCGCGCCAAGCCGGCGGCAAAGCCTCGCTCCAACGCCACATCGTCAATGACCGGTGCGGCCTGCCCCGTGGCCGCCACGACCAGCAGTAACAACCACCGCATGGTACCGACTGCCTCGAGATGCTTTGTCATAGAGCAACCATCTCCGCTCCGGTCCTCAGCTTCCCGGCCGGTGGATGATCTGCTCCCGCCGCAGAGTGACCACCCGCGGCGCGGAACCGTCCGCCGATTGCACCTGAATCGACACCGGAGTCTGCGCTTCACCCTGGATCAAGCCGACCACATCGCCGATAGACCTGTCGCGGGAGTTGACCCAAGTTCCGTTGGCGTCCGAAACAGCCAAAAGCCGGTCACCCGAGCGCAGTTGACCGCTCGCGCTAGCCGGGCTTCCCGGCACCAGCTCCTGCAACACCGGCAAGCCATCCTCCCCGCGGGACAACCGTGCGCCGATTCCCACCGGTGCGGTACTCCTGATTCCCCGCTGCGCCGAATCGCGGTCATTGCCCTCCGGCAGGTTGTTCGCCCACTGCATCGCCGCCACGGTATCCTTCGCCGCCCAATTCGCCGCAATCTGCCGCGCCGTGCGCTCGCGGATCTGCCCGTCTTCCGGCGGCGCTTCCAAAAAGGCTTGCGCGGCCGATGTCGGGTTCACCTTTACTTCTTCAGCCAAGACCCGCCCGAGTAAAACCGACCGCGTGCGCGCGTCCTGAACTTGCCCGGCCCAAGCCCGCGCGTCGTCCGGAGAAGCCGAAGCCCAACCGGAAACAAAGCGTGAAAGAAAACGCACCTGCTGCCAATCGGTCAGGCCATCGCCCATGGCCAACGCCGTTGACGGGTCGGTCGCCGCCAGCCGCTCGGCCGCCCGCGAGAGCACGCTCCCTCGCTGCTGACCGGTGAGAAATTCGTTGGCCAGGGCAGCGGTTTGCTCCGGAGTCATGGTACCTTCGTTCATCAAATACAAACCCAGCGCACCCGCCACGCCGAACCGACCGACTTCGCCGGCCTGCACCAACTCGGTCACACTCTGGCCCGACCACTCGCCCAACAAGGCGAGCATCGCCATGTCCCGCGAAGCCGCATCGGGCAACTCGCGGACCCGCGCCATAGCCACGTCAACACCCAAACCGGCCAAAGGGCGGAACGTCGCATTAATGTAATCTTCCCGCGCCCGTGCACCTTCCACTTCCGCCAGAACGATTTCCAGCCCCTCACCATTTGCGCCCGAACCACTTTTTTTCACCGTCCTCGCCGCCAGACCAGCGAAGCCCCCATTCTCCTCCGCGCCCGCGGTGATCGTCGCCGTTTGACCCGAACCGGAGCCGGCGGCCTGCCAACCTTTTTCCTCCTCAAGGATCGGTCCTTGGATCAGCAGCAGCGCGCCGCCCAAAATCACAGACGCAGAGACCAAAAGCACGAGGCCGGCCTTGAGTGGGGTTTTCATCAAAGGAGAAGGTTACCTCAATCTTTCGCCGATCAAGCACAGAATGTCGCCCGGCCCGTCCGTCCAAGGGCCCATCGTGATGCCGGCTTTTTTGGCCTAGGACAGCGGATGTCCCACCCCGCGTGTTCTGATCAGCGCGTGAAAGCAAACCTCGACCTCAACCCCGACCACAACATCTGGAACAACAACGGCACCTGGTGGCTCCATGCCACGGTGCACCATCCGGACTACACCAAGGAGCGCGTCCGCGTCTCCCTGGGCACCAAGAATCGCGAAGAAGCACGACAGCGCCGTGACTTCATCCTCCGCGGCACCGCCGCGATCGTCTCCCGTCTTCCCCGCGGGCAGGCCATGCCCGATGCGGTCACACCGTCCGTCTGGCGGGAATCCCGCAGTTCTGATCAAAGCCGAGCCGCAACCGCGGCGCACTGAACCGCCCGAACACGCTACCCCGGGCCGGTAGACGCCAGAGACCTAATCTTGGTCAGCTTGGTCAGCCGCCGGGGCGTCGTCGGAACCCGTCACTTTATCCTTCACTTGCTGGAAGACTCCCCGGCCAAGCAAGCTCGAGGCGATTCTGACCGGCGGCGGCGCCGCGCACCCGGCGAGAAACACAATAGAAAGGAGGATGAGCGTTGTTTTCATAGTTTGTTTGAACCGCGGACCTAGT
>CAMBSX010000063.1 GCA_945870655.1 Chthoniobacter flavus
CAATACGACGACCAGCGCTACGACCTGATGGTCAAACTGCTCAACCGCTCTTTTGATCAAGAGGTCGGGGTCTCCCGCGCCGTGGCGCAAGGCATGGCCCGCGCCACCGGACTCCCGCCCTACACTTACACGGGCGACACCGCGATCAACGTCGGCGGTTCCCCCTACGTCTGGGCCCGCAATCTTCTGGCCAATCGCCTCTTCGAGTGCCCCGTGGTCTACCTCGAGCCCTACGTGATGAACAACCGGGAGGTCCACGACCGCGTCCAACTCGGCGACTACTCCGGCCGCCGCAAGATCAACGGCACCTCGCGCGAAAGCATCTACCGCGAATACGTCCGCGGCGTGGTCGACGGCCTCGCGGCCTATCACGGGAAAAATTGACCGCTGCCGCCGCCGATTTTACCGATCGAAAAATCCATCCGTGCCATCCGTGATATCCGTGGTTAAAAATTCCGGCTGATGAAAATCCTCGCGGTCGCGAACCAAAAAGGCGGTGTCGGCAAAACAACGACGTCCGTCAATCTCGCCGCCGGCCTCGCCGCGCGCGGCCGGCGCGTCCTCCTCATCGATCTCGACCCGCAGGGCAATGCCACCAGCGCCCTCGCCGCCGGGGTGGACAACCCGCCCACCCTTTACGGCCCCCTCACCGGCACCTCCGAGATCGGTTCCTGCGTCACCCCGACGCGCCTGCCGGAACTCTCCCTCATCGCCGCCAATATCGATCTGGCCGGGCTCGAAATCGAAGTGGCGCGCATGAACAATCACCTCCAGCAATTACGCCGCGCCCTACAACCCCTGCGCGAAACGGACACCTTCGACTTCGCCATCCTCGATTGCCCCCCCTCGCTCGGCATCCTCATGACCAACGCCCTCGCCGCCGCCGACCAGCTCCTCGTCCCGGTGCAATGCGAATACTACGCGCTGGAGGGCCTCGGCAAACTCATGTTCGTCATGGGGCAGATCCGCGATTCCGGGGCCAATCCCGGACTCACCTTGTCCGGCCTCCTCATGACCATGTTCGACCGTCGCACCAATCTGGCCGAAGCAGTGGTCAAAGATGTGCGCGACCATTTTCAAGAGGTGCTTTATGACACCGTCATCCCCCGCACGGTCCGCCTGAGCGAAGCCCCCAGCTTCGGACGCACCATCTTCGAGCACGACCCCCGCGGCAGCGGGGCCGAAGCCTACGACCGGCTGGCCGGGGAATTCCTCAAACGCCACGAGGCCAATCTCTCTTTCATCAATGCCTGAAACCCGAATTCGACGACCCGCCTTTCCATGAACCAAAACGACATCCTCGAACTATTCCGCCAAACCGGCGCCCTTCTCCACGGCCACTTTATTCTCCGCTCGGGCTTGCACAGCCGCGACTTTTTCCAATGCGCCCTCCTCCTGCGCGACACCAAGGTAGCCGAACGCGTCTGCGGCGCCCTTGCCGACCAGCTCCGCAACGCCGAGTTTGACACCGTGATCTCCCCGGCCCTGGGCGGCATCTTGGTCGGGCAGGAGGTCGCACGCCAACTGGGCAAGCCCCACATTTTCAGCGAAAAAAACGACGCTGGGGCCCTCGTCCTCCGCCGTGGCTTCACCATCAAGCCCGGCGAACGCTTCGCCGTGATCGAGGACGTGGTCACCCGTGGCGGCCGCCTCATGGAGACGGTCGACATCGTCAAACAACATGGCGGGGTCGTGGTCGCCGCCGCATCCTTGGTCAACCGCTCCGGGGGTGAACTTCCCGTCATGGATTTTCCCTTCCATGGCCTCGTCGAATTGAATCCCGAGACTTTCCCGCCCGACGCCCTCCCGCCGGATCTCGCGGCCGTCCCGGTGATCAAACCGGGGAGCAAATAGAGCCTTTGCCCGCCGCGGCAGGAATCTCCGGTCCCCTTGGGGCGCAAAAAGAAAACCTTCCGCTCCCTTGCTCCCCCGCCCCGTCCTCGGTTAGAACAACACATGTGAGGTTCGTCCCCCCGGATCATCCGGCCGTGCGCCGGTGCGCCCTGCCACCCAAATTGCCCACAATCGCAGGCTCGGAGGAACCACAACCATGAGTATGCGACGCATTGTGGTCATCGGGCGCACCGATGTCGGCCGGCGCGTCTGCTCGCTGCTGACCTCCTCGGGGATCTCGGTTGTCCATTTGCATGAACCGTCCGACGCCGAACTACGCGCCGAATTATGCAAAGACATCGACGGGGTAGCCGTTCTGCTCCACGACGACATCGAGGCCCTGCGCTACAGCCTCATGATCCATCATATCCGTCCCGATGCGCGCTTGTTCGTGGCCATGTTCGACCTGACCGCCCGCACCCAGCTGCGCAGCGTCGTCCCGGGATGTGTCGTACTCTCGCCGGCCGCCATTTCTGTTCCCTCCATGGTTGCCGGGGCCATCGACCCACGGGCCGACGCAATCCGCAGGGAATCGACACCGGAACTCCGCGCGTGGGTTTCGGTCACCGAGACTGCGGGCGGCAGTGCGCGCATGGCCCCCTACCGCACCCCCGAGGCCATGCGCCGGCGTGGCCTGTTCGGCCGATTGGCCGGGCAATTCCGACCTTTCGACTCCGGATCGCGCGTCCTGCTCGGCGGCGCGGCAGGTTTGATCTTCATCATATTGGCCGACACCATCGTTGGTCTGGGCCATGCGAATTTTTTGCGGGCTCTCTATGATGCCACCCGGACGACCGCCACCATCTCGGCCCCCGTCTTGCCGGACAACCCCCTCATTCTTATCTGGGCGACCGTCGCCGCACTTTTGGTCATGGGTTTCACCGCCCTTTTCGCCGCCGGTATCGTCAACTACCTGCTCTCCGGGCGCCATGTGTCCATCTTCGGCCGGCGGGCCATGCCCCGATTCGGCCACGTGATTGTGGTCGGCATGGGGCAAGTCGGGTTGCGCTTGGCTCAGGAACTGCAGGAGCTCGGCATCGCCGTGGTCGGCATCGAACAAAACCCGAATGCCCGCACCCTGCAGATCGCCCGCAGTAGCGGCATTCCGGTTCTTATCGGCGACGGCGCCTCCAAGGCCGCCGTGCATGCCACCGGGGTCAAAGGCGCCGTCGCCCTCGTTGCGGCGAGCAGCGCGGAGCGCGACAATATCGCCGTGGCGGTGGGCGCGCTGGCCGCCAATCCGCAACTGCGCGTCGTCATCCGCGCGGGCAGCGACGACGCCATCGATGAAACCCGCTCCCTTTTCCGCATCGGCGCCGTGGTCGATGTCAACGGACTCACCGCCTCTTTCGTGGCCGCCTCGCTGGGCGAGAAGCCTCCTTATGCGGTCATCGCCACGCCCGCCGGCAACATGGCCTTGGAAGAATCCGGTGCCATTATTGAAACCTGGCCGCCGCATCCGCAGCGCTGCCCCTGCGCTTGAGCCCCTCCGCATCTCTTGGGGTGCCGCCGGACAACACAACCGCCGGTTCGTGGGGCTACGACTTGGTCCGGCGCAAGTAAAACCCCGCGACCAGCATGACCAGACCCACCGTGACCGCCCCATCATTGCCAAAAAAGTGGGGGGGCAAGGCAAAGATGCGGTCGGGAATGAAGTCCACCAGCACGAGGCCGAAGGCAAGAAAGGCCAGGACAATAAGAACGTTGCCGATCAAGCGGGCATGCTCGCGCACGTCGAATTCGTCCATCACCGAAGAGGGCCATCCCGCGGCCCGAAATTCAAACAAAAAACAGTTTGCCCCGCGCGGCAAGTCCCAGCACACTGCGCATCGATATGGAAACCCTCCTCGTCTTAAGTCCGGGTCAATACAGTCTCGTTTACAACGTGCTGAGTTTGACCATCGCCGCCATGGGTGCCTCAACCGCGTTCTTCTTTTTGTCGCGCGGCTCCGTGCTCCCCAAATACCGTCCGGCCCTCGTTGTCTCGGGCCTTGTCACCCTCATCGCCTGTTACCACTACGTCCGCATCTTTATGAGCTGGGCCGGTGCGTTTGAGTTTGGCGACATGGGCTACATTGCCTCCGGTGAGCCGTTCAACGACGCCTACCGTTATGTCGACTGGCTGCTCACCGTTCCTCTTCTCCTTGTCGAGTTGGTTGCGGTCCTGTCGCTGCCGAAGAGCGTCACCCGCTCCCTCCTCGTCCGCCTGGTCATTGCTGCGATCCTTATGATCGGACTCGGCTACCCGGGCGAAATTTCCGCCGACAACAGCACCCGCTGGTTGTGGTGGGCCCTGAGCATGGTGCCATTCCTTTACATCCTTTACGTCCTGTGGGTCGAACTTTCCAAGTCACTGGATCGTCAACCTGCGGCAGCCCAAGGCCTGATCAGCGGCGCCCGCCTCCTCATCCTTGTCAGCTGGGCCTTCTACCCGATCGCCTTCATGCTTCCGATGCTTGGCTTCGGTGCGGCCGGCTCGATCAACGTCGGCCTCCAGGTCGGCTACAGCATTGCTGACATCGTCGCCAAGTGCGGTCTCGGCCTCTACGTCTACTTCATCGCCCGCGCCAAGTCGGCCGAAGAAGATTCGTCGTATGCCTCGGCCTCGCACTAAAAGCTAACGCTTAAACTCATCGCGGCCGGGGCCCTCAAAAGCCCCGGCCGTTTTTGCTTTCCCCCTCAAGTTTTACCTCCCGCCATGCCCCCCCGTCCGCACAAAACCGTCCCCCACGACAACCTCGCCCTCGTCGAACAAATCCTCACTGATGCCACCCGGGCCCCTGGTCGGCTCGGCCATGCCGCTGCCTACCTGCTGGATCGCCCCGGCAAACGTGTCCGGGCCCGCCTCTCGATCGCCCTGGCCGACAGCCTCCAGCTCCCGCCCGAGCAAGGCATCGCCCTCGCTGCCGCGGTCGAACTCCTGCACAACGCCTCCCTCGTGCTCGACGACGTGCAAGACAATGACGAAATGCGCCGTGGCCGCGCCAGTATCTGGAGGACCTTCGGACGCAGCCAAGCCATCAACCTTGGCACCTTCCTCATCGCCCAATCCACCGCCCTGGCCGCACGCCTGCCCCACATCAGCCCGCTCTTCGCCACCACTTTGCGCGAAGCGACGACCGGACAGTCCGCCGAAATCGATTTCCACGCCGCCACTCCCACCCTGCCCGCTTACGAAAAAATGGCCGAGGCAAAAACCGGCGCCCTCTTCGCCCTGGCCGCCCAATCCGTCGCGACCCTCGCCCGCCTCCCGGAGGACCTCGCCGCCACGATCGGAAGTTCCTTCGCCCGTCTCGGCGCCGCTTATCAAATTCAGGACGATCTGGCGGATGCTTTCGGCCTCAAGGGTCGCGCCCGGGCCGGACTGGACCTTCGCGAGGGCAAAGCCAACAGCCTGGTCCTCTTTCACCTGGCCCTCCGCCCTGAAGACAGTGCCTCCCTCCTTGCCTTCCTCCGCGATCCGTCCGCCCGCACCGAGAACCCCCGAATCGACGCATGGCTCCAGCAACTCTTCTCCTCCGGCGCCGTTGCTGCCACCCAGGAGCACCTCCACCGACTTTGCGATGAAATCACCGCCGCCTCGGCCAACCTCCCCGCCCCCTTCGCCCCGCACCTGGCCTCCCTCGCAGCCGGCATCCGCGAACCTGCCATCTTCCAACGTACCGCGAACCTGGTTACTTTTGGCGGCGGTCTATGACCGTCGCCAACCCCTCCTCCCGCGCTCTCGTCATTGGCTCCGGCTTCGGCGGAATCGCTGCCGCCCTGCGGCTCCGCGCTCTTGGCAAGGAAGTCACCTTGCTGGAACGCCAACCCGATCACGGCGGGCGCGCCCGCGTCTTCCGCCGCGACGGATTTTTTTATGATGCCGGCCCTACCGTGCTGACCGCACCTTTCCTCTTCGACGAATTGTTCGCCCTCTTCGGTGAAAAGCGGACCGACCACATCGAATTCCTCCCGGTCGCGCCGTGGTACCGCATGATTGACCACCAAGGCCGGGCCTTCGACTACGGCGGCACGGTCGAAGACACCCTGCGCGAAATCGCCAAATTCAATCCGCTCGACCAAAGCGGCTACCTCCGGCTTCTCGAAACATCCCGCCGCCTTTATGACACGGGGTTCACCAAGCTCTCCGCCGAGCCGTTCAGTTCGCTCACCGACATGATCCGCATCCTCCCCGACCTCGCCCGCCTCCGCGGCGACCGAACGGTGTACGATCTGGTCTGCCGCCATCTACGCGATCCGTCCTTGCGCATGTTCTTCAGCATCCAGCCCCTCTTGGTCGGCGGCAATCCCTTCGACACCTCCTGCCTTTACTCCCTCATCCACTACCTCGAACGCCAATGGGGTGTCTGGTTCCCCCGCGGGGGCACCGGCGCCCTCGTCGACGCCCTCCTTGCCCTCGGTCAACGCCACGGGGTGCAGTTCCGCCCTGATGCCACGGTCGAAGAAATCCTCATCCGCCAAGGGCGCGCGGCCGGAGTCCGCCTCGCCGGGGACGAACAAATCGAAGCCGGTCTCGTCGTGGCCAACGCCGACCCGCCCACCGTCTACCGCCGGCTCATCCCCGCCGTCCACCGCCGCAAGTGGACCGATCAAAAGCTTGCCACCCGCCAATACTCCATGGGCCTCTTCGTCCTCTACTTCGCCACCAACCGCCGGTACGGGGAGGTCGCCCATCACACCATTCTTTTCGGGCCCCGCTACCGCGGGCTCCTCGACGACATCTTCAAGCGCGGCATCATCGCCGACGACTTCAGTCTCTACCTCCATCGCCCCACCGCCACGGACCCGTCCATGGCACCGGACGGACACGATACCTTCTACGTCCTTTCCCCCGTTCCCAACCTCCAGCACAACATCGACTGGGAAAACGAGGGACCGCGCTACGCTCAACGCATCCTCGAGCACTTGCAAAAGACCCTCCTCCCGGACCTCGATCAACACCTCGTCTCCCGGTTTCACATCGCCCCGCCCTACTTCCGCGACCAACTGCTCACCACCCACGGCACGGGCTTTTCCATCGCCCCCGTGCTCACCCAGTCCGCCTGGTTCCGCTTCCACAACGAGAGCGAAGATGTCCCCGGCCTGTATTTCGTCGGGGCTGGCACCCACCCCGGAGCCGGCATGCCCGGTGTTTTGAGTTCGGCCAAGGTGGTGGAAAATCTCCTCCGCCGCGCGGCATGAGCACCCCGGAAGAACTCCTCGCGCGCGCCGGAAAAAGCTTCCACCTCGCCGGTAAATTTCTCCCGCCCGAACGCCGAGTCGCCGCGACCCGGCTCTACGCTTTCTGCCGCGGCCTCGACGACCTTGCCGACGAAACGGGTGACGCAACCCAAATAGAAACCGTGGCCAAGGCTCTCGAGACCAACGACCGCTCCCACCCTTTGGCCTCCCTCTATCTCGCGCTCGAAAGCCCCGATCCCGCGCCGGCGGTCGCCCTCGCCCGCGCCTTGCGCGACGACACCGGCCCGACCCTCATCCCGGACGAACGCGCCCTCCTCCGCTACTGTCACGGGGTGGCCGGCACGGTCGGGCTGATGATGACCGGCGTCCTCGGCGCGACTCGACCCGCCGCCGCATGGCACGCCATCGACCTTGGCATCGCCATGCAACTGACCAACATCGCCCGCGACACACGCGAGGACGCCGACCGCAACCGGCGGTACCTCCCGGCCACCTGGGTGGATCTCGCTCCGGCCGCGATCCGCCGAGCACCGCACGAAGTTCACCAGGCCGTGCGGCGTTGTCTCTCGCTTGCCGATCTCTATTACGCCAGCGGCCTGGCCGGACTGGCTTACCTCCCGCCCGGGTCGCGCCGCGGCATCCTCATCGCGGCAAAAGTCTACCGGGAAATCGGCGGGGAACTCCGCCGCCAAGGGCCCGCCCGCAAGGCCGACCGCGTCGCCGTCCCGGCATGGCGCAAAGCCGGCCTCATCGCAGGGACCTTCGTCAGCACCGTGCCATGGACCGCGCCCGTGCCGCCGCATGACCCCACGCTTCATGGTCAGTTGGACGGACTTGTGGGGGTGCACTCATGAAAATGGCGGGGAGCGGCGTTCCTTATGACATCGCCTTCGCCGGCTCCGGTCTCGCTGCCCTTAGCCTCGCGGTCCGTCTCGCCGCCCTGCCCCATCCACCACGCATGGTGCTGGTGGACCCGCGCCGCGAACCCGTCCGCGACCGGACTTGGTGCCACTGGCAACTTCACGAAACCCCCTTCGACTCCGCCATCACCCACCGCTGGCATCACTGGACCGTCCGGAACTCCACGGCAGGCCCGTCCTCCCCGGCGGCCGCCCGCACGCCTTACGTACGGATACCCGCCGACCAACTTCACCACCTCGCCATGGAAAAACTCGGCGCCTGCCCCGGGGTGGAATTCATCCACGGCACGTCCGTTACTTCCATCGAGAATCACCCCGAACATGCCGTCCTGCAGCTCTCGGACGGACGGCGCCTCGCCTCCGACTGGGTCTTCGACAGCCGTCCGCCCGAACACGACCAAGCGCCCTGGCACCAAATTTTCCGCGGACTGGAATTGCACTCACCCGCGGCCCGACTCGACACCGGCACGGTGACCCTCATGGATTTCCAATCCGCCGGCCCCGCCGGCGTCCGCTTCTTCTACGTTCTCCCTCTCGACCCGCACACCGCCTTGGTCGAAGACACCTGGCTCGTCCCCTCCGGCCAATCCCCGGATTTTTCCGACGCGCAAATCCTCGCTTATGCCGCGACCCATCTTGGGTCCGCCGCATGGCAAATCCGCCACTGGGAAGAAGGCCACCTCCCCATGGGGCTCTCCCCCTCTGCCCCCTCGCCCGGGGGGTTAAAAAATCGCGTCATCCTCTGGGGCACTCCCGCCGGTGCCATCCGTCCCTCCTCCGGTTACGCCTTCTCTCGCATCCAGCGCGCCAGCACTCGCATGGCGCAGGCGTGGAGGGACGACGGTCGGCCCGCTGCGCAGAGCGCCCATCACTCCCCTCTTCTGGCCTGGATGGACGGGGTCTTCCTCCGCGCCATGACCCGTCGCCCCGAACGCGTGCCTGAATATTTCACCCGACTTTTCAAACGTGTCCCGCCCGACGCCCTCATCCGCTTCCTTGAATCCGAGCCACGGCCCGCCGACATTCTGCAAGTCATGAGCGTCCTGCCGCCCGCCCCCTTCCTCGCCGCCGCATTCCGATGAGCTCGTGGTTCCCCGCATTCCGTCGCCACCACACTCGGGCCGTGGTCGTGCTTCTGATTCTGGCCCTTGTCGCCTCGCCGTTTCTTCCCGCCCTTCCGCTTTCCGCCCAACTGGCCATCCTTGCCGCCGCCGTCGCCTTGTTCGGACTCCCACACGGTGCCCTCGACCTCGCCCTCGTACACGGAGCTTCCCGTGGATCGTGGCGCGCCCTTGTTGTTGCCACCGGCGTCTACCTCGTGGTCACCGCGGCCGTCCTGGCCGTTTGGCTCACCGCCCCGGTGGTGGCCCTCCTCGCCTTTCTCGCCATTGCCATCATTCATTTCGGCCTTGGCGACACCGAGGATTTGCAAGGTCCCCAACGCGCCCTCGAGGTCGTCGCCCGCGGCGGCTTCGCTGGCGTCGCCCCGCTCGCCTTCCACCCGCAAACCACCCGTGACCTCTTCGCCTTGCTCGTCGGACCCGCCGCCACCGCCCCTCTCGACAACGTCCTTGCTTTCATCACCACGCCGGTCACTTGGCTCTGGTTCGTTTGCCTTGCCGCAGCCATCCTTTGGCGACTGCTCCGACGCACTCCGGACTGGCTCAGCGCCGTGGCCGAACTCTTCCTCACCGCCGTCGTCTTCGCCCTCTTTCCTCCGCTTGCCGCCTTCCTCCTCTATTTCAGCTTCGTCCACTCGGTCCGCCACATCGCCGACCTCGGAGCCGCCCGCTTCCCCGACTCGGCCTTGCGTGCCCGCCGCTGGCTCCTGCTCGAAAGCCTCCCCTTTACCGCCGCCACCGTGCTCCTCGCTGGCATCGCCTGGTTCGCTTTCGCCCGCACCATCACCTTCGACCAGGCCATGCTGCGGGTCATCTTCTGGGGTCTCAGCGCCTTGACCATGCCGCACATGATTTTGACCGCCTGGTGGCACGGCCGTGGCGACCCGACGCCCGGAGACCTCTTCGCCCGCCATGTCTGAAGCCGTCCACGCCTTTTTCTCGCAGTGGGACATCTACCGTCTCTGCATTGAGCACAACACCCTCTTCCATCGCGAAGTCGGCGACATCCTGCGCCGCGAACTGCAGGAGCAAACCGGGCCCTTCACTTTCCTTGACCTCGCTTGCGGCGATGCTGAGCTAACCGCGGAAGCCCTGAGGGGAACAAAGGTCGCCGCCTACACCGGGGTTGACTTCTCCGCGCCGGCCCTTGCCTTGGCCGCGGAAAAAACCGCCGCGCTGGCCTGCCCGCGACGTTTTCACGAACAGGATTTCACGCACTTCCTGCGCGACAACAAGGAAAAGTTCGACCTCGTCTATCTCGGACTCTCCCTGCACCACCTCGAGACCGCGACCAAGCGTGAGGTGATGCAATACCTCCGCGGCGCCATGGCCGATGGCGGCTCATTTTATCTCTTCGAACCCATCCTGCACGCCGGCGAATCACGCGAAGGCTATACCGAGCGCTGGTCCGCAGCGATGGACGGCCCGTATGACCCCTTCCCACCCGCCTCCCGTGACGCCCTGCGGGAGCATGTCCGCCAATCGGAACGACCGGAGGCCGCGGAACAATATCTCGCGTTGGCACACGCCGCCGGCTTCCTCCGCGGTAATATTCTCTTCACCGACCCCGGCAATTTTTACTCCCTCTTCCGCTTCAAGGCCCGGGCGGCCTGACCGGCTGAGCAGGCCGGTTCTTCGCGCGAGGCAAGTCGGAGCAGGGCCACGCCCTACTGCGAAAGCAGTTGCTGGAATTCCGGCGTGCCGCGAACCATGGAATACATCGGGTCATTGGCCAGGGAGGACTTGGCTTGGATCCCGCCCAGTTGGATCGCACGGCGGGCCGACTCGAGGAATGAATTCATCTCGCGATTGGCAAATTCGAAGCGGGCCACAGCGAGCCAGACGCCGGCGTCGTTGGACATGACGGTGGCCAGCCTCCGCGCCGGGCCGAGACCCGCCTGCCATTGGCCGTTGCTGTTGCTGAAGTCGACGGCGAACTTGAGGAAGTCCGGATTATCCCCGAAGGCCTGCGACGACTGCTCGAGTTGTTGGCGGGCCAGGTCGGGCTGTCCGGTCTCCATGTAGAGCCGCAGCAGGTTGGAAAGCATTTCGGCATTTTGGGGGTTCGCCGCCAATTCCCGCTGCAAGGCGTCGATCTCGCGGTCCGCCTCGCGCAGCCGCGCGACCCGCTCCCGCGCCTTGCCCACCCCGCGGTTGTTCGGATCGCCCTCGACGGCACGATCCCAAATCGCGGCCATCTCGTCCCAGCGCTTTTGCATCCGCAGGATATCGCTCAGGGCGACGAGCGACTCCATGTTGTTCG
>CAMBSX010000064.1 GCA_945870655.1 Chthoniobacter flavus
AGCGTGTAGGTGGCGTTGGCCACTTGGTTGCCCTTGGCCTGGAAGCTGAGGGTGTAAGTTTTGCCGATTTCCATTTGCACGGGTTGGCGCAGGGTGAAGAAGTTGGAGGGGGCCCCGATGCCACGCTGTTCGGCCGAATCGCGGAAGAGGGCATCGCTGCCCTCGCGCTCGCCACGCCGGTCGAACGTGCGCGCGGCGGGGACGAGCAAAGCGGGGCGGGGTAGCACGGTGTTCGGCGGGGTGGCGTAGCCGAATTTGAGGGCGCGCGTTCCGTTGACCGGCTGCGCGGCGGCGTCTTCGGCTGCCGAAACGCTCGTGGCGTAGGCCAGAAAATTGCCGCGCGAGATGCCGATGTCGAGATCCCACTGGGAGGGAAGTTGCCAGGCGGACGGCGTGGGCTTTTCGCCGGAGAGGTCGGAGGGAGGATCGAACTTTGGAGCTTCCTTGCTGCCCTTGTTTGGCGTCCAAGCGAGGCGCCCGTTGCTTTTGCCGACCACGAGGTCGAAGAGGCCGTCCCCGTTGAGGTCGCCGGTGCCAATCGTGTGGATGCCGGAGCCGAGAACAAGGGCCTGGTTTTCCTCGGGAGTCAGTCCGCCGTTTTTGGAGAGGAAGCCCGAAGGTTGGATGGCGTCGCCCCATTTCCAACCGTCCGGGCGGAGGTAGGCCGTGACGCGTCCGCGACGATCGGTGACCACCAGGTCGGGTTGTGTGTCCCCGTTGAGATCAGCGAGGGCGGGCGTGAGCTGTTCCCGTCCTTCGCCCAGGGCAAGGGCCATCTGCTTTTCTTCGCTGAAAAGAGGCGCCGCCGCGGAGCCTTGGTTAAGGAGCAGGTGGATGTTGTTGGCCGAGTAGGAACCCTCGCCGACCAGGAGGTCGGGTTGCCCGTCACCATCCCAGTCGTGAAGGAGCGGAGCGAACACATTGCCCCAGCGGTGGGTGGAGTCTTTCCTGGTTGGAACCAGGGCTTTGGCCAGCGGTTGTGGCTGCGGGAACTGTGCCGTCTGGGTCGTCCCGCTGTTGCGCACGATGAAGATATCGCCGAAATAATTACCGGCCACGAGGTCCAGCTTGCCCGTTCCGGTGAGATCGGCGAGGGAGACCCTCACGCCAAGGCGCCTTTTGGCCCACTTCTGGTTCCAACCGCTGATTTCGTTGCCCCCGCCGAGCCCGGGGGGACGCCACGGCGGATCGCCTTCGCCCGAGGCGAGCCATGGGGTGGCCGTTTCGCCGGAGGTGAATTTCGGCTGCTCCTTGCTCCCGCGGTTGAAATAGACGCGCACGTAACCCAGAGGATCGGAGGAAAGAAGGTCGGGCAATCCGTCGCCGTTAAGGTCGCCGATGGCCACGCCGGGAGGCATGGGGGTCTCGCTCACGTTGCCGCTCTCGCTGAGCACGGGAAGAAAACCGCGGAAACCGGCGAGGAAACCGTCCTTGTCTACTCCGGACCACAGGTTCGGGGTTTGCAGAGTCCGTTCGAAACTGCCGTTGCGGATCGCATCCTTCGGCCCCGACGGAGTCGGGGAGGGACTTTGCGCGGCAAGGGTCAGCGGCAGGATTGCGCAGGTCAGGGCGAGGCTTTTCCGGAAGGTCCGCACGGAAAGGAAGCTAACGAAAAACGGGCAAGGAGGCGAGCAGTCTGTGTTTCTCTGCCGTGGAGAAATTGTCGACTGCTCTGCGCGCACCGGTTGAGGTCTCGAGCCGGAGGCCGGACGGGCCCGGCGAGATCTGCCTTCATTCAGCCGCGGCCTGCGCCACCAACGCCGCACCGATAGCCTGCGAGAGGTCTCCGAGCCGTGCCGGCACGATTTCCAGCCGCTGCCTTTGCGCCGGCCAAAGGTAAGGGTCAGCGGCTTCGCGCAACACGCGCAAGTAACGTTCGCGAAAGGCCGTTGTCGTAGCCTGCGGATCCATCAGGCCGCCGCCGATAACGACAATCCCGGCGTCGAGCGTCATGGTCAGGGAAGCTACGTGCAGGCCCATGACGCGCGCTTGGAAGTCGAAGATGGAGACGGCCAATGCGTCTCCATGCTGCGCGCGGTCGCGGAGCGAGAGAACCTTCTCCTTGATCGGCGTGTCCGGGTTGGCCAGTTCGTGGTCGGGGAAGGAGGGGAGCTGGTCTTCGAGCAAGTACCGCAGCCCGGAGATGGTGGTGTAAGCTTCCACGCACCCCCAGTCACGGCCGCACCCGCAGGGCAGGGGCTTCGCGGTCCAGCCCAACAAATGCAGCGGCGCGGGCAGATGGCCTGACTCCAACCCGGCCAGGGTGTCGCCGTCCAACGGTCGACCGTCCGCATCCACGTAGGCGCAGCCCAAGCCAGAACCGGGCATGAGCATGAGCACCGAGGCCTTGCGTCCGGCCCGCGCGAGCTTCGCCTCCGCCACTCCGCCGAAGTTCCCGTCGTTTCCCACGACCAAGGACAAAGTACGTCCGGCCCGCGTGGCTAGCGCCCGCGCGAATTCCTCGTGCACATTCCAGCCGGCGAACTCCACCGGAAAATTGGCCGAGCGATCCATGATTCCGTAGCCGAGATAGGGGCCGGGAATGGAAAGTCCGACTCCGGCGACCTCGTCCCAACCGAGGTCGTGGCCGGCCAAATAATCGTCCATGGCCCGGATCCAGCCATTGATCACGCCATCGCGCCCCGCTGCCGATTCCGTCGGGCGCTGCACGACATCCTGGCCGAGTGGTTCCCCGTCACCGCGCACGGCGGCAATCTTTGTCGTTGTCGCCCCGCTGTCGGTACCGATGTATATTTTATGTTTCACGTTGGGCCTTGCAGTCAATCTGCCTGCTCCGTCCGGCGTCAAGACGCTTCTGCCCGCAGCCCGAGCCTGAGTTCGCTGTGGCTTGTTTCGCCACGAAGCAGCGCCTTGTGCCCCATGGTGACCGGTCAGTTGGCCAGCGTGATGCCGTGGCGTTCGAGGGTGGTGCCGGTGGCTTGGTGGTAGCGGGCCACGGCGATGTTGTAGTCGGCCATGGCGCGAATTTCGGAAATCGCCGCGGTGGCCAGGTCGCGTTGGAATTGGAGGACTTCGAAAGTCGTGGCTGCACCAGCACGAAGGCGCGTCTCACCCGCGGCGAGGGTTTCGGCCGCGAGGAGGCGGGCCTGCCGCGCGGCGTCGATCCGCTTTGATGCGGTCTCGACTTGGCCTGCGGCATTGTCGGCTTCGACCAGGATACTTTGCTCCAGTCGTTTGAGTTCGACAATTTGCCGGGCTGCTTCGAGTTTGGCCGCCTCAAGGTCGCCCTGCCCGGTATTGTTCGGAATGGGCACACTGAAGGTGCCGCCGACCGACCAAGCCAGGGCGCCATTTTCAATATTCTGATTGATGCTTTCGGAAAGGTCGTTGTCGATACCGTTGCGCCCGAGGCTGGCCACCAAGTCAAGTTGGGGCAGCGCGGCGTTACGGGTGAAGACGACATTGATCTCACGCTTTTGTAATTCGAGCAGGGCCGCTTGGAAGTCCGGGCGTTTTTGGATGGCGGCAGCCAGATCCGCCTTGCGGTCTTGAGCGATGCCCGGCGCTTTGGGCGGCGGGGCGATGTCGAGACGGATGGCCAGCACGTCCTCGACGCGGTTGGTCACCAGCTGCTTGAGAAAATTTTCGTCGTCGGCCTGTTGCCGCTCGGCGACCAGAACGCGTTCCTCGCGGGCGGCCACGTCGGTTTCGGCCTGCAGGACATCGAGCGGCGACATGACGCCGATTTCCGCGCGGCGCTGGTTGTCGGTGGCGAGTTGGGCGGCCAGGGCGCGGGACCGGCGTTCGACCTCGGCGTTGCCCCCCGAGAACCAGAGTTCGTTGTAGACCTCGGCCACGCGGGTCACAGTTTCGATGACCTGACGCGCGTAAGCCCACCGCGAGATGCCCAGATCGGCCCGCGCCAGGCGCACCGAGGCGAGGTTGACATCGGTGCCGAAGCCGCGGAGTAGCGGTTGCGTGACGGTAAGGCCACCGAAGGATGCGTAGCGGTCCTCGTAGTCATTGCGGGATGTCTGGTTGTTTTCCACCGTGACGCCGAGCTCGTAAGTCAGGCCCCACGGGGTGAGGCCTCCAATGTTGGCATCGGCAAAGTCGCGAATGTTGCGGGTGAACAGTCCGGGTTGGATGAGGCCGTCCGCGGGCTGCGGGCCGGATGTGATGTTGAGCCCGGTGAGGTCTTCTTCGTTCTCGTTGCGGGTGTAGGCGAGGGTGAGCACCGGATCGAATTTGCCTTCCGAACTGCGCAATTTGGCCCGGCTGACCAACGGATCGTAAGACGCGCCGGCGATGGCAAAATTTTTCTGCAGCGCGAGTTGTACAGACTCGGCGTAGGTTACCGTGGCAAAGTATTCGTCCTCCGCGCTGGCGGCGGGGATGCTGCCGAGCAGCAGTGAAATGACCAGGCGGAACGGCATGGGGTTTTTATTCGTAGCGGAGCGCGGCAATCGGATCGAGACGCGAGGCCCGCCAGGCGGGATACAACCCGCTGAGCACCCCGACGGCGGTGGCAAAGCCGACGCTGATCAGGACGGCGGAAGGTTCGATGACCGGCGGGCTTTCCAGCGGGGCGACGCGCCCGAGCAAATCGAGCAGAACCACCCCGGCGCCGAGTCCGAGGAAGCCGCCGATCATTCCGATAACCGTGCTTTCGGCCAGGATTTGCAGGAAGACATCGCGGCGGCGGGCGCCGACGGCCAACCGCACGCCGAGTTCGCGCACGCGCTGGGCGATACTGGCGAGCATGATGTTGGCGATGCCAATGCCGCCGACGAGCAGGCTGATGCCGGCAATGAGGCCTCCGGACAACTGGGTCGAGCGCAAGCTGGTTTCCATGCGTTCGAACCAGTCTTCCCGCGTGTCGAAATCGTAGTCGTCGACTCCGCGCCGCGTCCCGCGCAGGAGGGATTGCACGGCACTGAGGGTTTCGTCAAAGCGTTGCAGATCCCGCACCCGAAAGTTGAGATAGTCGAGCTTGGCCATGGCCAGTGGCGGGGTCTCGGGCTGTCCGGACCGGAATTCGTGATAGAGGGTGCTAAGCGGGACGATGACCGATTCATTTTTCCAACTGAACATGTCACGGCGTCCGGAGCCACCGCTGCGCCCCCCCATGGCGAACCGGGCCGGTGCTGGCGCGCCCTTGGCCGCGGCCTCACGTCGGCGCCGGTCTTCTTCGCGTTGGTAAAAGGCGAGGACTCCAACCACCGAAAAAGGGCGGTCGTTGATCGTGATGGTGCGCCCGAGAAAATCGGCATCCGTGCCGTGTTCATCGGGCCAAAGCTGGGCGACTTTCGCGTCGCCGAGCACGACGACCCGGGCCCCGCGCTCAAGGTCGAGATCGGTGAGGAAGCGTCCGGCGGCGATTTCGTGCTGCGAGACGGTGAGATTGTCCGGCCAGGTGCCGGTGACACGCGCGCTCACGGTTTGTCCGTCCGGGGCGGAGAGGGTGGCCGGGGTTTGCATTTCCGGCGCGACATGCGAGACGAGGTGCGGGAGGCCGCGCAGGGCTTCGGCATCGGCAAGGGTACGGCCGGGCGAGAGGGCGGCGAGGTCGGCGAATTCGAGTGAGACTTGTTTGTCACTCACGCCGACGCGTTCGAGTCCGCCCAGTTGCTGCATGGTATTGCGCCAACCGGCGGCGATGCCGGCGGTGAGGGCGAACATGGCGAGCAGGCTGGCCACGCCGAGAATGACTCCCAGCATGGTGAGAAAGCTGCGGAACTTGTGTTCGCGGATTTCCCGCAAGCCGATGAGAAGCCCGGAAAACCAGTTCATGTCGCGGTATCCTTGACAATGCGCCCGTCGCACATTTCCACGATGCGGGCGGCGCGGGCGGCAACGGCCGGGTCGTGGGTGACGAGGACGATAGTTCGGCCGGAGCGATGAAGGTCGGCCAGCAGCCGGAGCACGTCGGCCCCGTTGGCCGTGTCGAGGTTGCCGGTCGGTTCGTCGGCGAGAATGAGGGCGGGATCGTTGACCAGAGCGCGGGCCACGGCAACCCGCTGGCACTGGCCGCCGCTCAACTGCGACGGACGGTGGGTCAGGCGGTCAGTCAGGTTGACCTTGGCCGCGGCGTCGAGTGCGCGCTGTCGGCGTTCGCGGCGGGGGATTCCGGCGTAGACGAGGGGAAGTTCGATGTTGCTCTGAACGTCAAGGCGCGGCAGGAGATTGAAGGCCTGGAACACGAAGCCGATGCTGCGGTTGCGCAAACGGGCCAGGCGGTCGGATCCGGCCGTGCTGATGTCCTCACCGGCCACAGTGACGCGGCCGGAAGTCGGGGTGTCAAGGCAGCCGACGAGGTGCATGAGGGTCGATTTTCCGCTGCCGCTTGTGCCGGTGATGGCGACGAATTCGCCGGGGTCGATGCGCAGGCTCACTCCGTCGAGCGCGGCGACCGGGTCGGGTCCGGTACCGTAAATTTTGTGCACCTCACGGAGGTCGACGGCGGCGGCAGGATCAGGAGTTTTCCTCATCGGGACGGTTGAGCAGCACGGTTTCGCCTTCCTCCAGTCCGGACCGGATCTCGGCGTGGAAGAGGTCGGTTGCCCCGACCTCGACGGGGCGCGCTTCGGGCAGGCCGTCGGGTCCGGGGACGTAGACCACTTTGCCATCACGGCTTTCGAAGACGGCAGCGAGTGGGACAGACACGGCATTGCTGGCCGTGGCGAGTGGCAGGCGGATGGCCACAGTCATGCCCGGCCGGAAAGCCGAGGTGTCGCCGCTGAGTACGGCCTGCACGGTGAAGCCTTTGACGTTGTTCTTCGCGGTAGCCAAGGGGGCGATGAAGTTGATTTTAGCCGTTGCGCGGATGGAGTCGTCCGCCCCACCGAGAACTTCGACCATGTCACCAAGTTTGACCTTGCCGATGTCCAGTTGGTTGACGTGGGCATCGACGATGAGGCTGGAGAGGTCCGCCAGGGTGGCCAGGGTGGTACCGGCATTGACGCTGACCGCGGGCACCACAATTTGGCCGGCAATGACCGGGACGGAAAGAATGGTGCCGTCGGCCGGTGCGGGGACGCGGGTCTTGGTGATGCGGTCGTCGACCGTTTCCAAACGCCGCTGTGCGCGCTCTTGTGCGTTCTCAGCGAGGCGATGATCGGCATCGAGGTTTTCGTAGATTTCTTTGCTGATCAGCTTGGCCGCGAAAAGTTGGCGGGCCCGGTCGAGGTTGCCGGCGAGTTTTTCCACCGTGACGACGGCACCGTCGATTTCGACTTGGGCCGAGGCGCGCTCGATCTGGAGGTCGCTGTCATCGATGACGAAAAGAAGTTCCCCTTTTTTGACCTCCCGACCGGTTCCGGTCAGGACGTCGCGCAGTTTGCCCCCGACCTCCGGCTTGATTTCCACTTGAAAGGCCGGGGAAACGTCGCCGCTCAGGCGGATTTCCTCACGGATATCTCGCCGTTCTGCTTGTGCCGTGGGGATGTCGACCTCCGCGGACGAGCTTGGTTCGCTGCATCCGGACGCGAAGAGGAGCGCGACCAGCGCGGCGAGGCGGCGGAGGGAGCGGGCGGGAGCAGTCATCAAGGCGGGTAGGGGCAAGCCTGTCAGTCTCGCCTCGGAGAGGGGCTGAAGACAACGCAATGCGGCAGCCATGGGAAAAACGGGGACTCAACTCCGCGGGTCAGCGAAGCAAACGTTGGCGCAGGTTGTCGTCGATGGCGGGAGTGGTTTGCACGAAGGTGAGGGCGGCCGGAGAGTCAGATTTTTTCCATTCCCGGACAACTTGGCTGATGGTGCGTCCGCGGGCGCCGTTGTCGGTAATGGAGGTGGCCCATTGCGCGGCGGTAGCCGGGTCGGTGCGGGCCAAGGTGGAACTAAAGGCGGCGGTGGCCGCGTTGCGCACGGCGGGGTTGCCGAGGGATGCGATCCACGCCGAGGCTTCGGCTGGCGATGAGTTGGCCCAGGTGCGGGCGACCGATTGCACGGCGCGACGGCGCAGTCCGTTGTCCGGGATCGAGGCGGCCCACTGGGCGGCGGCGGCAGGATCGTATCCCGCCCATTGCGATCCGACGCGGTTGACGGCCTGCCGGGCGTAGGGTGCGGCCTCGGGTGTGGCCAGCCAGGTGGCGGCAGCGAGCGGGTCGTTCCGGGTGTAACGCTGCAGGGCAGATTCCATGAACGTTTCGCGCAATCCGGGTTGCGCGATGCTCTGGGCGTAAGCTATGGCCGCGACGGGATCGCGTCCGACCCAGTCTTCGGCCAAGAGGCGCAGCCCTTCTTGGCGCAGGTGGGAAGAGTTTTGCTGCATGAGCCAGCCGGCCGCCGCGGAGGGGTCGGCCGCTGCCCATTGCGAGACCACGCCGCGCATGGCAGCGCCCTGCACGGCACCGTCGAGTTGGCCGACCCACTGCAAGGCGGAGGAAAGATCACGTCCGGCGAGGCGCACGCCGACCAAAGTCGCGGCAAGAGTACGGGCCGATCCGACGGGCAGCGAGGAAATGGAGGAGGCGGCAGCGGCCGCGTCGGACGAGGCCCAGGTACGGTAGATTTCCCGCAGGGCGGTCTCGCGGGCCAGCGGCGAATCGAGAGCTGCGGCCCAAGCCGCAGCGGAAGCGGGGTCCTGCCGTGCGTACGCCTCGGCGGCGCGGCGCAAGAGCTGTTCGCTGCCGCCTTGGCGGAAGATGTCCATGGCATAAGCCGCGGCGCCGGCCGGATCGAGCTGCGACCAGCGATCGAGCAATTCCCGTTCGCGCCGCTCGGTATGGGGACCCGGCGCCGCATCATCAAGGGCGCGCAGCCCGTCCATCACTTGGGCGATGGTTAGAGCCGGTCTCTGGCGCGCGGTTTCGGCGCTGCCTGGTGGTGCAGTCTTTTCTCCGGCAATGTTCGCAGCGCGGATCTTGGCCAAGGACGGGTCGCTATTATCCTGCGATCGGTCGCCTGCCGGCTCGGGGGCCGCCGCGGTTGGAATCGAGGCCGGTTTTTCGTCGAACCAGAACGCCGCGGCGGCCAAGACGAGGCCACCTCCGGCCAAGACGAGAACACCACGAGGCAGGCGGCGTGAAAGCATGGTTCTATTGTGCACAGATCGACCCGAAGGGCCAAGGGATGAAACCCCTCTGCCGTCGGCCGGTTGCCCGAAAGCGTCGTTTTCCCGCAACCATGCATTGACCGAGGGGTTAAATCTTATTGAGCTATGGCCTCCCCGAACGAGATCAAATGGAGCTCCGCCACCGCCGCACATTTGTTGCGTCGGGCGGGGTTCGGGGGCAGGCCGGAGGACGCCGAAGGGTTGGTGGCCGCGGGACTGGAAGGCGCGGTGGACCGGTTGCTGAGCCAGGAAGAACGCGGCCTGCCGTTGCCGCCAGTGACCGATCCGGCGGAGGAACGGCGGCGGCGCGAGTTACGACGCGCCTTGCGGAGCGAGGAGCCGGCGGCGCGCCGGGAATTCGGGGCCTACAACCGGGCAATGAGCGAAACTTTCGAGGCCATGAGGGCCTGGTGGCTGCAGTGCATGCGGGCTGATGGCGCGGGGGTGCGCGAAAAATTGACCCTTTTCTGGCACGGGCACTTTGCCACGAGTCAGACAAAGGTGCGGTTCAACCACCTGATGCTCGGGCAAAACGAGACCTTCCGCCGTTTGGGCACGGGTCCGTTCGGCGTGCTTTGCGCTGCGATGGTGCGGGACCCGGCCATGCTTGTCTGGCTCGACGGCAGACAAAGCCAGGCGAAGGCGCCGAACGAGAATTTCTCCCGCGAGATCCTCGAGTTGTTCACTTTGGGCGAGGGTCACTACACGGAGGAAGATATCCGCGAAGCCGCACGGTGTTTCACCGGATGGACGGTCAATCCGGCCAACGGACAAAGTGTCTTTGTGCCACGGCGCCACGATGACGGACGGAAAAAGCTTTTCGGCCAAGCGGGAAAATTCGGGGCGGAGGACGCGGTGGAGGTGATTTGTGCGCAACCGCGCTGCGCGGAGTTTCTCGCGGGCAAACTGTGGGAATTTTACGCTTATCCGCGTCCCGAGCCCGCGCTGGTCAAGTCGCTGGCCGCGCACTACCGGAAAACCGGTCTGCACACCGGCGAATTGCTGCGCATGATTTTCACCCGTCCGGAATTTTACTCGCCGCGGGCCCGCGCCACGCAGGTCAAAAGTCCCGTGCAATGGATGGTGCAGGCCGCGCGCGAAACCGGGCGCCAACTGCTGCCTCCCGGGGTGGCCCTGCCGCTGGCCGCGGAGCTGGGTCAGAATCTTTTCATGCCGCCCAGCGTCAAAGGCTGGGATGGCGGAACGGCCTGGGTCAACAGTGCCACGCTGATCCGGCGGAGCAACACGGCACTTTTGTTTTCCACCGCCGCACCGCCGCTGCCTCTCGAGGTGCAATCGCTGGACACAGCGGCTTGGGCCGCGGTGGCGCCGCGCGAAGTGCGAGCCGACCCGGTAACCTTGGGCCGGCGGCTGGAGGAGGTCTTCCTCGCCGTGCCGCCCGCCCCGGCCACACTCCAGCGATTGCAGGCAGTGCTGGAGCACGCTGATTTCCCCTGCAGCGACGAAACAGTGCGCGAAGCATCGGTCGTCCTGCTCGGCTCTCCTGAATACAACCTTTGCTGAGTCCATGACCGATCCTTTTTTTACCCGCCGCAAATTCCTCCGCACCGTCATCCTCGGCGGCGCCATCGCGCCGACCGTGCCTTCGTTCTTCAACCGCACCTTTGCCGCCCTCGACGGCGTGGCTGGGGCCTCTTTCACCCCGGCGACCGGCAAGGACAATACCATCTTGGTCGTCATGCAACTCGCCGGCGGCAATGACGGACTCAACACCGTGATCCCCTACACGGACGACGCGTATTATAAAGCACGTCCTGGTCTGGCCATTCCTGCGGCCAAAGTCCACCGCCTCGACGACTACTGCGGGCTGCATCCGTCGCTGAAAAATCTCGCCTCCTTGCTCGGGGAGGGTCAGGCCTCGATCGTGCAGGGCGTCGGTTATCCGAATCCCAACCGCTCCCACTTCCGCGCCACCGAGATCTGGCAAACGGCGAGCGATGCCGACAAAAACGAAGCTTACGGCTGGCTCGGGCGTTATTGCGATGCGGCCTGCTCGGGCGAAGATGCCGGGGCGGGCATTGCCATCGGCGACCAGTTGCCGCAAGCCCTGCGGTCGGAATCCGGCCAGTCGATCGCCATCGGGGCGCCGCAGGACTACCAATTTCAAAGCGGCATGGATCCCGCAGCGATGGAACCAGACGACGATGCGGGGGCGCCGGCCGGCGGATCGATCGACATGCTTTTTGGCGCGTCGGATCCGGACGTCAACGTGGCGGATTTTCTGCAGCGCACCGCGCTGGATGCGGTGGCCTCGTCGACCCAAGTGCAGGATATTCTGCGCAGAGCTCACCGCGGCGCGGATTATCCCGCGACCGACCTCGGG
>CAMBSX010000065.1 GCA_945870655.1 Chthoniobacter flavus
GACCGGCAAGTCCCGGTAACTGCGGGGCTGGGAGGCGAAAATTTTGATATGCATCGGACAATTCATCGGCTTGAGCAGGTAGCCCTCGATTTCGCCTTTCTCCAACCGATGGGCCAGATCCGCACAGGTGCAGCCCTCCTCCGCCAGCCGGTGCAGGGTTTCGCGCTCGACCAGCGGCGGATACTGCGAGGCGGCGTAATACGGGTAGTGGCCGGAAGTCCGGAAAAGTTCCAACCGCCCGATGTGCGGGGTGAAAACTTGCTCGTAACCTTGGCGCCGCAATTCTTCGCCGATGAAATTCTGCAACTCCTGCCGCACGATCGCGCCCTTCGGCGTCCAGAGAACGAGACCCGACCCCACCGCCTCGTCGACGTGGAACAACTGCAGTTCCTTGCCCAGCTTGCGGTGATCGCGCTTGCGCGCCTCTTCCATCATTTCCCGCCATCGGGCCAACTCCTCCGGCGCGGCGAAGGCGATGCCGTAAATGCGCTGCAACTGCGGGTTGCTCTCGTCCCCCTTGTAGTAGGCGCTGGCCACCGCGGTGAGGGCGAAGGCCCCGATCTGACCTGTCGAGGCAACATGCGGCCCCGCGCACAAATCGGTGAAGGTTCCGTTGCGATAAAGAGTGATTTCCTCGTCGTCCCCGATGTTCTCCAGAATATCCAGCTTGTAACGGCTCGGCACCCCCCGTTCGCCCAGCGCGGCCAACCGGCCCGTGCGCCCCAGTTCCATCGCCTCGGCGCGCGAGACCACTGTCCGCTCAAAAGGCTGGTCGGCCGAAATGATCTTCTGCATCTCGGCTTCAATCTTGGCGAAATCTTCGGGCGAAACACGGTGCGGCAAATCGATGTCGTAATAAAATCCCTGCTCCACCGGCGGGCCGGCCGCGAACTGCGCTTCAGGCCAGATGCGCAGAATCGCCTCGGCCAACACATGGGCGCAAGAGTGCCGCAGTGTCTCGAGTTCGGTCATGGTGCCACCTCCGCCGCTTCCCCGGCCAGCAGCACGGGAATACCGTCTTCCAGTCGATAAGCCAACGACCCGTCTTCCGTGACCAGGCGTTCGCCCTTCTCGTGCAGTTTTTGACCCGTGCGCGGACAGCGCACGACGCTCAAAAGAAAAGCCATGTCAGTAAATAAGCCCATTTTTGCGGACGCGGATCATCGGCTCCCCGACCTCGCGGTGCAAGCAGCCTTCCACCACTTCCGCAACATAAACGACGTGATCCCCGGCGACAACCGAACCGGTCGGGCGGCAGGCCAGCCAAGCGAGCGCACCGGCCAGTTGCGGCAATCCGTGCCCGTTTTCGATCAACTCGAAAGGCGCAAACGGATCTTCCTCCCGCGCGCCGGCAAAGGCCGCCAACAACGCCTTGTCCTCGGTGCCGAGAATGTTGACCGAAAAAAGCTCCCCCTGCTCCAGGACCTGCCGCAGCGGACGGTCCGCCCCCAAGGCGATGGAAATCATCGGCGGCTCGAACCCCGCCTGCTCGACAAAACTGCAGAGCATTCCCATCCGGCGCCCCTCGTGCACCGCCCCGACCGCATAGAGACCGCTGGGAATGCGTCCCAGTGCCAATTTCAACCCCTCTTCACCGCGCAATATCGGATCCATGGACAAGGTCTAGTAGGTCGGCACCTTGTCGTCCACCTCCGCCGACCACGCCGCAATTCCCCCGCGCACATTTTTCGCGTTGCCGAAACCCGCGCCGCGCAAAAATTCCACGGCCCGACCGCTCCGCACGCCGCCGTGGCACATGACGTACACCGGCACATCCCGCGGGATTTCCCCGACCCGAGACACCACCTCGCCGAGTGGAACATGGAGGCAAGGATCGAGCTTTGCCACTGCCAGCTCCCAAGCTTCGCGCACATCAAGCAGCACGTGCGCAATGCCGCCGCTCCGCGCCGCCGCCAAGACTTGGACCGAAATTTCCTCGTCGTCGCTCATCTCACCCGAGATTGCACACAACACCCCTTCTTCCTCAACCGGCAAATCCCTCCGCCCCTCCACGCAGCGCGCACATTGCGGATCGCACCGCAACTTGAACTCCCGGAACTTCATCGCCGCACCGTCGACGTGAAGGAGACGCCCGATCAACGGATCGCCGACTCCGGTCAGCAGCTTGATCGCCTCCATGGCCTGCAACGTGCCAATCAAACCCGGCATGACTCCGAGCACCCCCGCCTCCGCGCAGGAAGGCACAGCACCGGGTTCCGGCGCGCGGGGGTTGACACAGCGGTAACAGGGACCACCCCGATGCGGGGCAAAGACCGAAACCTGCCCTTCGAAGCGCCAGACGGATCCATAGACATTCGGAATGCCCGCAGCCACGCAGGCATCGTTCGAGGCATAGCGCGTCGGAAAATTGTCGCACCCGTCCACCACCACATCCCAGCCACGCACCAACTCCCGCGCCTGGGCCGCCATGAAGCGCCGGCGGACCGGTTCCACCCGCACATGGGGATTGATCCCCGCCAGCCGCTCCGCCGCGGAGTCCACTTTGGCCCGCCCGAGGTCCGCGCTGCCATGCAAAATCTGCCGGTGCAAATTGGAGATCTCCACCTCGTCCGGATCGACGATCCCCAAAGTGCCCACGCCCGCTGCAGCCAGAAAAAGCGCCGCCGGCGAGCCCAAGCCACCCGCCCCGATGAGGAGGACGCGCGCCGCCCGCAACTTCTCCTGACCGCCCACCCCGATTTCCGGCAGGGCGATCTGGCGCGCATACCTCTGCGATTCCTCAGCCGATAACATTCCACCCAGTGTAACGACCGGGCCGGCCCGCGGCAACGCCGCCAAACAAACAACCCCGGGGCTTTTTAACCCCGGGGTCGCCATGAAAACTGACTGCGCGCGGCGCTTACTTCGAGGAGTTTGCCTCGATATATTTGACCACGTCGCCGACCGTCTGCAGCTTCTCCGCCTCTTCGTCCGGGACTTCGACGCCGAACTCTTCCTCGAAGGCCATGACCAACTCGACGGTGTCGAGCGAATCGGCTCCGAGGTCCTCGATGAACGAGGCGGTGGACGTCACCTGCTCGGGATTGACGCTGAGCTCTTTGACGATGATTTCTTTGACTCTTTCTTCGATGGGTTTGTCGGACATAAGATTTGGTTGGTTTGGAGGGGAAACGCTTATTGGCGAACCGAATCCAATGCAATAACGAAAATCGTACCCCACCGGCAAGCCTTCCTTCTCGACCGACCTCATGCCCGTTTTTACCCGCTCGTGCCTTCTGCCTGCCACAGTGGAGGAACTTTTCCTTTTTCACGAAAATCCGCACAATCTGCGGCATATCTCGCCGCCCGGGATGCACATCCTCGAAATCCGTGCCGGAGAGGTCGCCAAGCCCGGCGCCGAATTCACCCTGGTGGTACGCCAAGGGCTGCTCACCCTGCGCTGGACCGGGCGGTGGGCGACGGTGGATAGCCCGCACCTCCTCACCGACACCGGTGTGCGCTGCCCGTTTGCACTGTGGCGCCACAGCCATATCTTCGAGCCGCATCCCCAAGGTGCCTTCCTCACCGACCGGGTGGAATTCCGCCTGCCCTGGCTCCTCGGCGGACCAGCCGGGGATCTCGCCTGCCGGCTGATAATTTTTCCGCGCATGTTCGCCTCCCGGCATGCCGCCACGCGGGACTGGTTCGCCCGGCGCATGGCATAAAAAATCGCTCGCACCCCGTCAAAGCTGCTGGCATGTTTTGCCTTTCTATGAAATCCATCTTCCGCCGCCTCAGCGGCCTTGCCGCCCTCGCCGCGCTCCTCCCGTTGACCCTCACCGCGCAGGATGCCAAACCGGCCACCGCACCCGAGCTCCCCGACCCGGTCGCCGTGGTTGAAGGCGAAAAAATTTCCCGCGCCGACCTCGAGGAAACTTTCGCCGGAGCCCTCGCTTCCTCGGGCATCAATGCCGATGACCTGACCGCCGACCAGAAAATGGCGGGATACCGCGAAATTCTCGACGAACTCATCGTCGACAAACTCATCTCGCGCAAAGCGTCCTCGGTCGAAGTCAAAGACGCCGACCTCGAAACAGAACTGGGTCGGGTCAAAGGTCAATTTCCGAGCGAAGAAGTTTTCAAAACTGAAATGGCCAAAGCCGGCGAAACCGAATCCTCCTTCCGCGAGAGCGTCAAAAAAATGATGCAGCAGCAGAAATGGATGGAGAGCCAAATTGGCGACAAAGCAGCTGTCTCCGAAGCCGATATCAAAAAGTTCTACGACGAGAACAAAAAGGAATTCGAACACCCCGAAATGGTTCGCGCCAGCCACATTCTGATTCTGGTTCCCGAGGATGCGGGCGACGATGTCGTGGCCGAAAAGAAAAAAGCCGCCACGGCTGCCCTCGAGCGCGTCACCACGAAAAAAGAAGACTTCACGGCCGTGGCCAAAGAGGTATCCGAGGAACCCGGAGCCAAGGAATCCGGCGGTGACCTTAATTTCTTCCCCAAAGACCGCATGGTCCCCGAATTCGCCAATGCCGCCTTCGCCATGAAAAAGGGCGACATCAGCAAAGAACCCGTCCGCACAAAATTCGGCTGGCACGTCATCAACGTCACTGACCGGAAAGACTCCGGCAGCATGCCCTTCGCAGAGGTGAAGGATCAAGTTGGCTCCTACCTCGAAGGCGGTAAACGCCGCGAAGCGGTCCGTAATGTGATCGATACCCTCCGCGGCGAGGCCAAAGTCGAAACTAAACTCCCCGCCGCACCGGCCGTCCCGACCCCGGCTGACGGTTGAGGCCGCCCGTCATCCATACCAGCCTTCGTGCCGGGGTCTTGGGCCTCGGACTCATCGGCTCCCGCGTCGCCGCCAAGGTCCAGTCGGCCGGCTTTCCCCTCGCCGTATGGAACCGCACGCCCCGCGAATTCGACAGCCTACCCACCCTCGCTCCCGACCCCGCGTCCGTTGCCCGTGATTCGGACATCCTGCAAATTTTCGTGGCCGATGACCAGGCCCTGCACGACACGATACACGCGCTTATCCCCGCCCTCGGCCCCCGCCACGTTGTCCTGAGCCACGCCACGGTGGCACCGCAAAGCGTGCGCCAGCTCGCGGCCGAGGTCACCGCAACCGGCGCCGCCTTTCTTGACGCTCCCTTCACCGGTAGCCGCGACGCCGCCGCGCAAGGCCAAATCACCTACTATATCGGAGGCAATGCTGCCGCCCTGGAGCGCGCCCGCCCCATCCTCACCGCCAGCGCCAAAGCCATCCTGCCAGTGGGCGAAGTCGGCCAGGCCAGCGCGATCAAGCTGGCCACTAACATCATGGCCGCCGCCGCCGCGGTCTCTCTGGCTGAAGCCATCCACCTTCTCCGCGCCAATGGGGTCGATCCCGGGACGCTGGTTGGCGCCCTCGAAAACAACGCCGCCCGCTCCGGCGTCACCGACCTCAAACTCCCCTGCATGCTCGGCCACGATTTTGCCCCGCGCTTCTCCGCCCGGAACATGCGCAAGGACCTGCGTTTGGCGCGGGCGGCCGCGGCGCCCGGCCACCGGGTTCTGACTGCCACCATGCTCTCCCTTTACGAACAAGCCTGCCAGTCCGGCCTGGCCGACGAAGACTTCGCCACCATCGTCAACGTCCCGTCCTCCACTGCTCAAGAATTGCAAACCTAAGACTTAAAAACTCCTCCGTCCTTGCCTCCCGCCCGCATTCCACAAATCATCCCCTGATGAAATTTCTCCCCGTTCTTGCCTGCCTCCTGCTCGCCCCCGCGCTCCACGCGCAGACGCTGGGACCGGACGTCGTCGTCATGGATCTTAAAGTCGGGAAAGAACGCGACCTTCGCCGAGTCGTCATTGGACTTTATGACGGAGTTGCCCCGCTGCACGCCGAGAATTTCAAGGAACTGGCCCGCACCCGCTATTACCGGGGCATGCAATTCCATCGCGCCTTCCCCGGCACCTTGGTGCAAACCGGTGACCCCTACAGCCGCCGCGGCCCCAGCATACGCACCGGGACCGGTGGACCGGGTTGGACCATGCCGGCCGAGATCCGCCTGCCTCACAAAAGCGGTTCCGTGGCGGCCGCGCGCCTCGACAACAAAATCAATCCCGCCCGCGTTTCCAACGGCAGCCAGTTTTACGTCACGCTTAAATCCATGCCCGCACTCAATGGCCAATACACCGTCTTCGGCCGCATTCTGGAGGGCCTTGAGCATCTCGAAGAAATCAGCCGCCTGCCTACCGACCGCAACAACTTTCCCTTGGAAAAAGTCGTCATCAAACGCATAGTCGTCGAACCTCGCGCCGGCACTGAGCCGCCCGCGTCGTGACATTCAGGGCGGGTTCCGGAGTGGCCAAACGGGGCAGACTGTAAATCTGCTGGCTTATGCCTTCACTGGTTCGAATCCAGTCCCGCCCATTCCTCTTCCGGTGGATGAGAACGCCGTTCGAGCCGAGCGCAGCGAGACGGGTTGCCGTAGGCAACCAATCCAGTCCCGCCCATTTCTCTCTGAAGTCGGCCATCAGCCGCAGGGCAACACTCAAAGGTTGTCGTCAAAAGCCCTCGCCAATGCTTCCGCCGCTTTTTGCCAAAGTGGACGCCGGGACCAAATTTCCGGGCAAATCTGGCGGGCACCCTCCAGGTCCCGGCGGAACATCTCGCTCATGACCTGCCCGGTGGCCGCATCGGCCAACAAAAGGTTGAGTTCATAATTCCGGGTCATCGAAAGCGGGTCGAGATTGCTCGAACCGACCAGCACAATTTCACGGTCAGCCACCGCTGTCTTGGCATGCACCATCATGCCACGCCACTCGTGGATGCGGACCCCCGCCGCCATCAGACGTGCATAACGTCGGCGGGCCGAGGCCGCCGCCAACGGATGGTTGTTGTTGCCCGGCAGAAGGAATTGCACTTCCACCCCGCGCCGGGCCGCCGCCTCGAACGCCGCCACCACGGGCTCGGGCGTGACCAGATACGCATCCGTGATCTCCAGTGTGCGCTGCGCATGCCGGGCGAGCCATATGTAGACCAAAGCCACACGGTGCGCACCCGGCCGGTCCGCCGCCACCATCCCGCAAGGCACGGGTGGCGCCGTTTCGGTGACAACCATGGCCGGAGGCACATCATCCCCCACGGACCGCTCCCACATCATGTCGAAGGCCGTTTCCACATCGCCCACCAGCGCTCCCCGCACCAGCAATGCCGTATCGCGCCAATTGTGACCACCCTCGTCGTGCCCCGCCCAATTGTTGCTGATGCATAGGCCGCCAACCACCGCGACCTCGCTGTCGACCACCATCGTCTTGCGATGGTCCCGGTGACGCAACCGTGACCAAGTCCACGGCCTCAAGAGCGAGACCGGGCGGAACGCCCGCGCCGTCACCCCTTCCGCAGCCAGGGCTTTGGCGATCGAGCCTCCCTTTACCATCATCGTTCCGACCGGATCGTAAAGGACGCGGACCTCGACCCCTCGCCGCACCGCTTCCCCCAGCGCCCGGGCAAAACGTTGACCCGTCGCATCGCCGGCAAAGATGAAGTTCTCGAACCACACCGACTTGGTGGCGGAGCCAATCAATTCGAGCATGACCGGAAAAGCCTCGCTCCCGTCGCGCAGGGCCCGTACCTCCGTCACCGGCCGCACCGGGGTGGAGACGCAGCGGGACAACTCGACAATGGACGCCGGAGCGAGGAGCGATTTCGGGTCCATGGGTACGGAGGATAATATCTCTTGCCGCTTTGACCAGTTTCCCGATTTGCCAAAAAGACCCGGTGCGTTAACCTTCAGGTTTCATGCCCACCGCCGCGCTGCTTACCTTGTCTCTTCTTTTGGTCGCCCTCTTTCCCACGGCCGCACAAGCCTCGCCGGGTCCGGCCGCCAGTATGGTCCGCATCAGCACCACCGCGCAGCAGCCCGATTATTCCGTCCCTTGGAATCCCGGCAACGTCGGGAGCGGCGTGGGCGCGGGATTCGTCATTGACGGGAAACGCATTATGACCAACGCCCACGTGGTAAGCAACGCGACCTTCATTACCGTGGTCAAGGAGGGCGATCCCACTCCCTGGGAGGCTCGCGTGTTGCATGTGGCCCACGATTGCGACCTCGCCATCCTCGAGGTTTATGACGAAAGGTTTTTCGAAGGAACCAAACCCCTGCAATTCGGCGGCATCCCGGCCTTGGAATCCACGGTCAGCGCCTACGGCTACCCCATCGGCGGCAACCGCCTTTCCGTCACCACCGGCGTGGTCTCGCGGATAGACTTCCAGCCCTACAGCCACTCCGAAGTCGACAGCCATCTTGCCATCCAGATCGACGCCGCGATCAACCCGGGCAACAGCGGGGGTCCCGTCATGCAGGACGGCAAAGTCGTCGGCGTCGCCTTCCAAGGATTCAGCGGCGCTGTGGCACAGAATGTCGGCTACATGATTCCAACACCGGTCGTTCGCCGTTTCCTCAAGGATGTCGAGGACGGGACTTACGACCGCTACATGGACATCGCCGCGACCTATTTTCCCATGCTCAATCCGGCTCAGCGCGCCGCCCTTGGTGTGGAAGAAGCTGATACCGGGGTGCTCATCGGCAGCGTTTTCGACAGCGGTTCCTCCGCCGGGAAGCTCCAACCCGGAGACGTCATTCTTTCGGTCGACGGGCTCAAGGTCTACGCGGACGGAAAGATCGACCTCGACGGCGAGCGGACCGAAATGGCCGAAGTCTTCGAACGCAAATTTAAAGGCGACCAAGTCAAGCTGGAGGTCATGCGCGGTGGCTCCAAACAAAACATCACGCTGGAACTCGACCGCCCCTGGCCTTTTGAGATGCAGGCTCGTTCTTATGACAAACGCCCGCGCTTCGTCCTCGTCGGCGGCCTGCTCTTCCAGCCGCTCAGCCGTGACTTTCTCGACTCGCAGAAGGACGTCGACACGCGTCTGCGTTACTTTTTCGATTACTACGTCACCGACCACCTTTACCGAGAATACCCCGAGGTAATCGTGCTCAGCGAGATTCTCAAGGATCCGGTCAACACTTACGTCGCCCCGTTCAAGGGCGGGATTGTCGAGAAAATCAACGGCCAGCGCATCCGCTCGCTGCAAGACGTCGCCACTGCCTTCGGGCAACCCGGCGAATTCCACGTCATCGAACTTCTCGGCGAAGGCCGCCCCATCGTTCTCGAGCGCTCGGTTCTGGCCGAAGCCGGAGAACGGATCCGCCAACGCTATGGTGTGACCACCGAGCAAAATCTCTGATGCACTTGTCCTCTCCCTCCTTTTTTCGCGGCAGGGGCCGCTGGCCTCAGCGGGCCGCTGCTCTCATCGTGGCCCTCCTGCTCTCGGCCTCCCTAGGCCAAGGTATGGAGACCCTGCGCCAATACCTCCCCACCGCCGAGGCCACGCCGGCGCCGGCCGACCAAACCACACCGGCCACCGAGGCCTCACCCGCCATGGCCCCGGAGGCCGGAAACGGACCGCTCCCGCCCGTGGTCCGGGTCAATGTGGCCAGCCAATCCTACAACTTCAGTCAGCCATGGCGCAAAAACCCGCCCGTACTGCGTCAAGGACTCGGAGTCGTCCTTACCGACGGACGCATTCTGGTCACCGCCGAATTGGTCAATAACCACACCTACGTGGAATTGGAAAAACCCGAGACCGCACTCAAGGCTGCCGCCCAAGTCGAGGCCGTCGATTACGACGCCAACCTCGCACTTCTGGCCGCACCCGCGGCCGACTTTTTGCAAAGCATCAATGGCGCGCGCCTCGACGAGACCGCGGCGGTTGGTGACCGGGTGGAAATCTTGCAACTCGAAAGCAACGGCACGCCCGTGCGCACCCCGGCCACCATTACCACCATCGAAGTCGGCGCCTACCCGGTGGATGAAAATGCATTCCTCGTCTTCAAGCTCAGCGCGCCGCTGCAATCCCGCGAAAACAGCTTCACTGTTCCGGTTTTCAAGAACGATCGCCTTGTTGGCTTGGTCATGCGCTACGACCCGCGCAGCCAGACCGCCGATGCGGTTCCGTCTCCAGTGATCCAGCATTTTCTCGACGCAGCCGCACGCGATCCTTACGCCGGATTTCCGCGGGCTGGCCTGACCTTCTCCGACACGCGCGACCCGCAATTGCGGCGGTTTGCCAGACTCCCCAATGGCACCGGCGGTGCCTACATCACCAAAGTTCAGCCCGGTTCGCCCGCCGAAACCGCCGGTCTCAAAGTTGGCGATGTCCTCCTCCGCGTTGACGGCAAGACCATCGATCAAGATGGCAACTACGAGGACCCGCGATTCGGCAAAATCTCCCTCGCCCACTACGTGTCGACCGTTATGCAGGCCGGACAAAAACTTCCCGTCGTTGTCTGGCGCGACGGAGCAGAAGTCCAACTCGAGGGCACCGTCGCCCCGCGCGATCGCTCGAGCATGGTCAGTGAGCCCTACATTTTCGACGCCCCGCCCAAATTCGTCATTGTTGGCGGGCTCGTTTTTTCCGAGCTCTCCCGCCAATACCTTCGCGAATGGGGCCCGAATTGGCCGCGAGAAGCGCCCCTGCATCTCGTCTACCACGACCGATACCAAAGCGAACTGCCCGCCGACCGCGGAAAAATTGTTTTCATCAGCGGTGTCCTCCCCGGACCCAACACCGTGGGCTATGAAAACCTCAGCTATGAGGTGGTGGAAGAAGTCAACGGCCGCCCGATCCGAAGCCTCGCCGACCTCGCCGCCGCCGTCGACAACCCGACCGGCCCATTCCACCGCATCAAGCTCGCCGAGGACCCCGGCCTCGTCGTCCTCGACGTCGAGGGCAGCAAAACCGAGGAGGAACGCATCCAACGCGATTACCGTCTGCCCTCGCTGCGCCAACTCGATGGCGCCGAATAGCGACCACCTTTTTTATGTCCTCACCCGTTCGTGTCCGTTTCGCCCCGTCACCCACCGGTTTCCTCCACGTCGGCGGGGCCCGCACCGCTCTCTTCAATTGGCTCCATGCCCGCCACACCGGCGGAATCTTTGTCTTGCGCATCGAGGATACCGACCGCGAACGCCACAACGAAGAAGCGGTCCGAGCCATCTATGAAGGCCTCCGCTGGCTGGGGCTCGACTGGGACGAGGGCGCCGAAAAGGGCGGCGACTACGGCCC
>CAMBSX010000066.1 GCA_945870655.1 Chthoniobacter flavus
ATCTCCCCAACGGCATTGACAAATGTTTCCGGCAGTTCGATCCCCCGGGAGACGAGTCCGGTACAAATGTCCTGCAGTTCACGCCGCAAGCCTTGGCACGCCTCCTCGTCATCGATCACCGTGGCCAGTGGCCTGGCCCTGCCGATGAGGTAGGGGTCCTTTTGTTCGAAATCGGTCAACTCGACGCGGGCCAAGCCCTGCAGGATGAGTTGGCTGGTGCCGTCGGGTTGGCCCACACAGGCGCGGACCAAACCGGCCCCAGCGACGGGGAAGACTGACTCCTCCCCGGTGTCCGGCCGGACCATGCCGACGGCAAAAATGCGGTCCCCGGCCAGAACCGAGGCGAGCATCTCTTGGTAACGGGGTTCGAAAATGAAGAGCGGCAGCAACGCGTTGGGGAAAAGGGTCACTCCGGGGAGGGCCATCACGGGCATGGAGGCCGGGAGTTGGACGGAGGCCGCAGTCATTTCATCTCAATTTACGCCGGAATCCGCTCGCGGGGATCTTTTTTTCACGGCTTTTTCGCTTCAAGCCATGAGGTCCGCTCGGCTAACGTCATGCCATGCCCGAATCGCCCAAGTATCGTCGAGTACTTCTCAAACTCAGCGGCGAGGCCCTGCGCGAACCGGGCAGCAAAGACAACATCTCACCCCAGATTGTCAGCGCTCTCGCGGCCGAAATCAAAGAAGTGGCCGGTCTTGGGGTCCAACTCGCGGTGGTCATCGGCGGCGGCAACATCTGGCGCGGTTTGGCCGCCTCCCACCGCGGCATGAACCGCGCCACGGCCGACTACATGGGAATGCTGGCCACAGTGATCAATGGCATGGCCTTGATGAGCGGCCTGGAGGACCTCGGCGTGACGACCCGCGTGCAAACCGCGATCGAAATGAACAACGTGGCGGAGCCCTTCATTCTGCGGCGTGCCCTGCGGCACCTGGAAAACGGGCACGTGGTCATATTCGTCGCCGGCACAGGCAACCCCTTCTTTTCCACCGACACGACCGCGGCACTCCGGGCCAACGAGATTGGTGCCGACGTCATCCTCAAGGCAACCAAAGTCGACGGCATTTACGATGCCGATCCCAAGACGCATCCGGAGGCCAAGAAATACGACCGGATCACCTACACCGAAGCCTTGCAGAAGCGGTTGCAAGTCATGGATTCCACTGCCTTCAGTCTTTGCATGGACAACAAGATGCCTATCGTGGTGTTCGACATCGCGGGTCCGAGCAATATCAAGCGCGCGGTCACGGGAGAAACGATCGGCACGCTGGTCACCGGAACCTGATATTTATGGACGAAATTCTTTTCACCGCAGAGGAGGGCATGGATAAAGCCCTCGATTTCATGAAGCACGAATTCAGCAGCGTGCGCACCGGGAAAGCCTCGCCGGCCCTCGTCGAGGGGATTGAGGTGGACGCCTACGGTTCGGTCATGAAGCTCAAGCAACTCGCGCTGATCAGCACACCGGAACCCCGGCTCATCGTCATTCAACCTTTCGACGCCTCGACGATAAAACCGATCGAGAAAGCGATCAATGAATCCAAGATCGGCATCACCCCCTCGGTCGATGGCAAGCTCATCCGTCTTCCTGTCCCCGAACTCAGCGAGGAACGGCGCAAGGATTTGGTCAAAACACTCAAGAATATGGCCGAAGAAACCCGTGTGCGCCTGCGCGCGGCCCGCCGTCATGCCATGGAAACAGCCAAGAAAATGCAGAAGGAGGGCGGTTTGACCGAGGACGACCTCAAAAGCGCCGAGACGCAGATCCAAAAGCTCACCGACAAATTTGTCGCCGACGTTGATGCCCAACTGGCATCGAAGGAAGGCGACATTATGAAGATCTGATGAGTTTCGCGACCATGCGCCGTCTCGCGGTCCTGCTTCTTCTTTGCGCCGCTTTCTCCGGTGCCCCCGCCAACGTGGCACGCTGGGCACCCGATTTCGTGTGGCTCAAATCCGGAGGCAGCCGCACCACCCTTAAGTCGCTGCGCGGTCAGCCTGTCGTTCTCGTGGTCGCCCCCTCCCCGGAGCACCGGAATTTCCGCAAACAGGTGAAAGAGCTGGCAAAGACCTACCAGCTTCTCGGCAACGACAAGGCGGTCATGGTTGCCGCATTCACCGGGGAACCGGGTGTGATTCGTTCCAATATCCCTTTTGTCCTCGCGGCCGATCCGGGGGCCATCGTGCAATCTTACGGGGTCGGCGGAGACTTTGCCGTTTTTGTCATCGGGCGGGACGGCAATCTTGACGAGATTTCAGACCGCGTCCTGCCGGGCCAACGCGTCCTCGACATCATCAATAATTCCTTCGTCCCCCAGCGCGACAATCGTCGCGCGGAATAGGCGGACGATCCCGCCCTCCCGGGCGCGGTATTTTCAGGAGACCGCGATCCGTCTAGAGGCTTTGCCGCGCGGCCTCGGCAAGCCGGTCGGCGTGCGCTTCGAGCATTTCCCTCTCACGGCCTTCGAGGAGGATGCGCAACTTCGGCTCTGTGCCGCTGTAGCGGACCAGAACGCGGCCGCGCGGGCCGAGGGCTTCCTCCGCGGCAGTAACGGCGGCTTGCATTGCCGGCACGGACTCGAGAGCCGGTCGGGATTTCACGGCCACCGTGCGCTGAGCCTGTGGGTATTTCCGGAGCACTTGGCGGAGTTGGCTCAGCGGTTTTCCGCTCTCTACCATGAGGCGGAAAATTTGCAGGGCGGAAACGAGCCCGTCGCCGGTCGTGCCGTGGCGCAGAAAGATCATGTGTCCGCTCTGCTCGCCGCCGAGGATGAATCCGCCCTCGCGCATGGCTTCGAGCACATAGCGGTCCCCGACCGCCGTGCGGATCACCTTCCCACCGGCTTGCCCGATGGCCTCGTCCAGGCCGAGATTGCTCATCACGGTGGCAACCACCGTATTGCCCGCGAGTTCACCTCGGCGCAGCAGGTCGAGTGCAGCTATGGCGAGCACCTCGTCGCCGTCGAGCGGGTCGCCGGCTTCATCGCAGAGGAGAAGCCGGTCGGCGTCGCCGTCGTGGGAGAGCCCGACCCGGGCTCCGGATTCCATGACCAGACGGCTGATCTCGCGGGACACGGTGCTGCCGCAGCCGGCATTGATATTGTCCCCGTCTGGCGAGGCATGGAAGGTGTGCACCTCGGCGCCGAGCGCCCGCAGGGCGGCCGGTGTGGTCTCGAACGCTGCCCCGTTGGCGCAGTCCACCGCGACCTTGAGGCCGTGCAGGGAAAAGTCGACCGGCAAGGACCGTAGGGCATGCGCCACGTAGAGACGGGCGGCATCCTCGATCACGGACACCGTTCCCGCCGTGCCGCTGGCGGACTCGGCATCAAGTTGCTCCTCGATGGCAAATTCGGTGGCGTCGGGGAGCTTGAAACCGTCGCCGGAGAAAAACTTGATCCCGTTGTCGTGGGCCGGATTGTGGGACGCGGAAATGACTCCCCCGGCATCGAGGCGGTTTGCCATCACGAAAGCAGCCACCCCGGGCGTGGGGAGGACGCCAAGCAAGCGCACGTCGCCGCCGGCCGAGGTTATTCCTCGTCCTAAGGCCTCTTCGAGCATCGGGCCGGATGAACGCGTGTCGCGTCCGATGGCGATGACCGGATTTATTTGGCCGAGAACGCGGACCAGCGCCCGCCCCAGTTTTTCGGCGAACTCCGCCGTGACCGGAGTTTCGCCAGCGCGGCCGCGGATGCCGTCTGTTCCGAAGTAGCGCCGGGTCATTTTGTTGTGCGCCCGGCCGCCGCCGGGCGGCCGCGCCCGTCGCCGCCAGGATCGACGTTGTGCTGGATAAGGTACCAGACCACGGCGGCCAGCAAGAGGCAGGTCAGCTTAATTTTCCAATTGTGCAGGAGGATCTGTTTCATACTTCTCGAGGAGGAGGAGTTGGTTGAGGCGGCGGCGGAAGCGGTCGATGTTGAGGTTGCGTTCAAGGATGCCGCGATGGCAGAGCGAGACGTGGCCGGTTTCCTCCGAGACTAGGATGGCAATGGCGTCCGACTCCTCGGTGATGCCGATGCCGGCTCGGTGGCGCAGCCCGAGACTGCGGTCGAGGTCTTCACGCGCGGTGAGCGGAAAGATGCATGCTGCGGCGGCCACGCGGTCGTTCTGCACAATGACACCACCATCGTGCAGCACCGTTTTCGGGTGAAAGATGGTCAGGATGAGTTCCTTGGAAAACACGGCGTCCACGTCGACGCCGGTCGAGGCAAATTGGCGGATGCTGATGTCGCGCTCCAGGGCGATGAGCGCGCCGAACTGTCGCCTGGCCAAGTCGAAAACGGTGTCGACCAATTGGTCGATCGATTCTTTTTTCTGCAGGGTGGACCGGAAAAAATGCTGGCTGCCGAGTTCGGTCAGGGCGCGCCGCAGTTCCGGCTGGAAAATGACCACCAAAGCAATGGCGAGAAAAACGGAAAAGCTGCGCAGCAGCCAGCCGATCACGTTGAGGTCGAGAAGCTGGGAGGCCAGCGTGAGGCTGATGAAGATAAGGGCGAGACCGACGAGAATTTTCGCGCCCGGGGTGCCGCGGAAATACAAATAACCATAGTAGAGTAATACGGCGAGCAGTACGACCTCCACCGCGCCGGTCCACCGGGTGCCGATAAATTCGATGACAGACTCCATCGGATCCCATTCTGCCTGCTTCGCGGGTCAGGGGCGAGCGCGCAGTCCGCTGGAGTGGCGGATTTTGCCTCTGGATTTGGCGGCCGTCCGGGCGTAATTTGCCCCCCATGTCGCAGCAGCAAGTTGTTCCGGTCCAACTTAAGGCCGTCGTGCCGACCGCCAATGGCGCGGCCCTGTTTCTCGGCACCGATGAGAAAACCTTTGTTATTTACGTCGATGCCACGGTCGGCCACGCGATCAACATGTTCTTGGCGGCCACGGAGAAAGAGCGTCCGCTGACCCATGACCTTATGGCCCACGTGCTTGCCGCTTTCGGGGCAAAGGTGGACCGGGCGGTCATCAATGACGTGAAGAACAGCACGTTTTATGCCCGGCTTATTGTCTCCGCGGAGAACGAATTGCATCAGAAAAAAATCATCGAGTTGGATGCACGCCCGAGCGATTGCATTGCCATGGCCATCCAGCAAAAAGCCCCCATTCTGGTCAGCCGGACCGTGCTCGATGAGGTGGATGATGCTTCCGACGCGCTCAAGCAGCTCGAAGCGACGAAGGAGCAAGGCGGGGAACCGCCGGTCGTCGGGGAAGGCGACGAGGAATAACCGGAGCGCCGGGTTTCTCCGGCGTGCCGCCAACCAATGTTTGTCGACCAGATCCGCATCCACGCCATTGCCGGCAGCGGAGGAAACGGTTGTTCCAGTTTCCGCCGCGAGAAATTTGTGCCTCTGGGCGGTCCCGACGGGGGTGATGGCGGCGACGGTGGCAGCATCATCCTGCGGGCTGACCCGCAGACTGACACCTTGGTCAGTCTCTATTACGAGCCGATTGTGCGGGCCAAAAGCGGTGCCAACGGGATGGGAAAGCAGAAATATGGTCGGGCGGCGGCGGACAAAATCGTCCCTGTGCCTGTTGGCACGCTGGTTTACCGCCTGCCGGATGTCGCGCCGCACGATCCGTTAAAATTTGTGGAGGAAGACAAAGAGCCTCCGCGGCGGAGGAAGGTGGAAGCGAAGGATCTCGAATTACTCGTCGACTTGGACCAGGCGGGTGCGGAGTTTTTGCTCTGTCAGGGAGGTCGCGGCGGCCGGGGCAATATTCATTTCAAAAGTTCCCGCAACCGCGCGCCGCGGCAATTTACCGAGGGAACGCCGGGCGAGGAAGGGTGGTTCTTTCTCGAATTGCGCATGATCGCCGATGCCGGCCTGGTCGGCTATCCGAACGCCGGGAAATCAACCCTGCTCGGGGCACTTTCGGCTGCCCACCCGAAGGTGGCGGCCTACCCCTTCACCACCTTGCATCCGATGGTTGGGGTGATGGATTTTCCCGGCTTCCGTCGCGCTACCATTGCCGACATCCCCGGTCTGATCGAAGGCGCGCACCTCGACGTCGGTCTCGGGCACGATTTCTTGCGCCATATCGTCCGGTGCCGCACATTGCTCCTTGTAGTCGACGCGGCCGGCAGCGAAGGACGTGATCCGGTCGAGGATGTGCGGAAAATCCGCGAGGAATTGAGCCTCTACGACCCCTTGCTGGCGCGGCGCCCGTGGGCCTTGGTGGCCAACAAAACAGATTTGCCGGGAGCGTCAGACAATCTGCCGCGCTTGGCGCAGGAGTTTCCCGGGGTGTCTCTCATCCCCGTCTCGGCCCAACAAAGAGGGAATTTGGAGGAACTGCAGAAGTTCCTCGATGCCGAGGTGGGGCATCCGGGGTGAAGCTGGGCCTCGCCTGCCTGGCGTCCACAGACTGCTCGGGTAAGATTTTTGGTTGGGAACCGTGTTTACGGTTCGGTGGTGACGGTCAGGGACCAAGAATCGAGGGTTCCGGTGTCATAGCGCGCGAGGTCCTGCACCAGGAGCTTCCATTGTCCGGCGGCAGTGGTTCCCCGGAAAGCTGTCAGCGGAATATCGACAAGAATCACATCCTTACGACCTTTTCCAGCCCTGTTGTGGAGTAGAGCCCGGGTTCCGGACGGCGAGATCAAGGTGACACGCAGGTCGCTGCGGTAAGGATGGCGGATGCTGACCGAGGCAGTAAGGGCAGATACTTTTCCGGTGGAAGTGACATTGAGACTGCTCGTGAGGCCGGTCCAATTCTTGTCCGGAATGGATCGGGGAAGGCCCGTTGCCGTAAACGTGGCGGTGCCGGAGGTAGGCGGGACCGGCGTGGGGGCGGGTGTCGGCGTCGGTTGCGGCGTTGGTGCGGGCGTGGGCACCGGGGTGGGTGTTGGTGCAGGTGTCGGGGAAGGTGTTGGCTGTGGCGTCGGTGCAGGGGTGGGCGTTGGCGTGGGGCTGAGCGCGCCCACCCCGCCGGTGACCACCAGGGAATAAACTTGATTTGTCCCGGCGAGGGCGTTGGTGCCATGCATTCCGACGGTGAGCGTGTATGTTCCAAGCTGGTTGGGCGCGGGAATATCGATGCGTTCGACGTTGTCGACCCGATTGGTCCCGGTTCTCGCGTCGGCCGTCATGGAGGCCGTTGTCCACGTCCCGACAAAAGGCATGACGTAGGGAAGAAATGTTGTGGTGCCATCGGGTGCGGTTATTTTCAGGTCGAGGTCGTTGATCAGGTTGCGCGTGCGACTGTTAGTCGCAGTCTGGGCGGCGCCGGCGGGGTCGGTCCAGGCGAGCGTGGCACGGATCGGGCTGACGCCGTCCCAAATGAAGGTATTGGTGCGGATCTGGCCGGTGGCGCTGATGGAATTCTCGATCAGCTTGGGTGCAGCAGGAGCCGCCTTGTGAGCTTCGATCACATCGGCGGCTGATTTGGTGTCGAGATAACCCCATCCGTATTGATAGTCCGGACCCGGACGCCCCATGTCCGTGGCAGTGTGGATGAGGAGGGCCTTGAGCATGCTGGCGCGCATCAACTGGCCGGAGAAATTCTTTTTGTAGAGCTCCTGGAGGAGTGCGGCGGAGCCTGAGGCGTTCGGGGTGGCCATGCTGGTGCCGCTGTAAGTGCCGTCGTAGGAGGTATTATTGGCCGCCACGCAGGAGTAAAGGTTCACCCCGTTGGCCACGATGTCGGGTTTGATGCGGCCGTCATCGCACGGGCCCATGCTCGAGAAAGAAGCCAAGGTGCCCTTGCTGACATCGCGCTGACCCGAGGTCACGGCATCATTGGCTGCCCCGACGGTCAGAACATTTTTGGCCAAACCGTTGAAGGTGACCGACTGGTAGCCACCGAAGGGTTTTCCGTAGTCCTGTTGCTCGTTGCCTGCGGCCCAAAAAATCAAGGTGTAAGGCAGACCGGCTGCGAGCGCATCGACCGAATTGCATTCCCTTTCGTAGCGCCCCATGTCGGCGGCCGTGGCGTTGTATCCGTAGGAGTGGTTGGAAACCGCTATTTTGCTGCCGGAATCGGTCGCCGATGAGGCGCCAGCCGCGGTCATTTCGGCGTAATCGCTGTTCCAGTCGTAGGAATCAATCGCGGCGAAGGGGGCCATTCCCTTGGCGTTAGCTTGTCTTCCAGCGGCTCCGATGGTGCCTGCCACGTGGGTGGCATGATCATCGTTCGCGACCGAAGCGTTTCTCTTGACCACACGGCTGGTGGTGAATTCTTGGTGCGTATTGCGGACTGACCCGCCGTCCCAAATGCCAACCTTGATCCCGGAACCGTTCAGGTTGTAAGGGGCGGTTTCACGGACCAAATTTGCTCCGGTCGAAATCGCAGCATTGGCGTTCAAGGTGGTCCGGTAAAGCGGCTCGTCGCCCCTAAAGTCGTGCAGGATGGCAAGGCCGCCCTCCGGTCCCCGCACTCTCACCGGAATCCCAGCCTGTGCAGCCCGGACGAGGACAGCAGCATACCTCGCATCTTCCGCCGCATGCATTTCTGCAACCGCTGCGGAGCGCTGGTCCGGATCATTCAAGTCCTTCCCCGCGAGAATTTTTGCGGTGGGGCTGGAGATCATACCGTAAGCCGGTGCCGAAGTCTGCGATGGCCCGCTCCCGCCGGTGGAAGGAGGGGAGAAAAGATCCACGGAGCCAACCCCCGGGGCGACCGGTTGGGCGCGGACGGTTGAGGCGGTTCCGGTAGCCGGAGTGGCTTGCGTCGGCCGCGGGTTTGGCCCAGGCGGTGGCTGGGACCCAAGAGTTGTGACAGCCGTAGCTTGGGTGTGCTTTTTGTCAGCTGGCGCGGAAATTGCAGCGAAGGCTGACGAAACGCTTTCACCCGTTGTTTTTGTCTCTTCAGCCTTCACCTCCTGCCTCACGGGCGAGTCTGTTTCGGAGACGGAGAGGGTGGCCAAGGCGATCAAAGCTGCAACGAGAAAGAGGCTGAGCGCAGCGAGAGGGAGATTTCTCATGTTCATGGAAGGGTAAGGGGAGTTGGCCGGGTGGCGGACGGCTTAATTGTACCAAAAAACATTAGCCGCCCGTGGGTCGCGTCAAAGCAAGCAAAATGTGCCGGCAACTTCCTTGGCGAGGCGGGCCGGCAGGGGCCAAAACGGTCTTGGCCCAAAGGGTACCAAAGGATTGCTGTCGTGCCCGTCGCCCTGCAGGATAGGGGTTTTCATCATGCGCGATATCGGTATCGGTTTAGCTGGGTTCGGCACGGTCGGGGCCGGGGTTTTTCTTAATCTGGAAAAAAACCGGGCCCTCCTCCGTGAGCGGATGGGCCGCGATCTTGTTGTCCGGAAAATCGCGGTCAAAGATCCGGCCAAGAACCGGGCTGTTTCTGTCCCGCCCGCGCTCCTCGCCAAAAACTGGCGCGACTTGCTCGACGATCCCTCGGTCGAGGTGGTGGTGGAACTGATGGGCGGCATGGAAGAACCGCGCGAACTCATCATGGAAGCGATCCGGCGCGGAAAAATCGTGGTCACTGGAAACAAGGCCCTGCTGGCCGAACACGGGGCGGAAATTTTCCGGCTCGCCACCGAAAAGCGCGTTCCGGTTTTTTACGAGGCGGCGGTGGCCGGCGGCATCCCGATCATCAAGGCGGTCCGCGAAGCTTTCGTGGCCAATCATTTTCGCCGCATGCGTGGCATCATCAACGGCACGAGCAATTACATCCTGACCCGCATGGCCGAAAGTGGCCTTGATTTTGCTTCCGCTCTGTCCGAGGCGCAGGCCGCGGGCTTCGCCGAGGCCGACCCGGCGCTCGATGTGAACGGCTGGGATGCCGGACACAAGGCGATCATTCTCGCCTCGCTGGCCTACGGATTCTGGGTGCCTTCAAAAGACTTGCTCGTCGAGGGCATCGAGGGCATCACACCCGGGGATATTCGCTTTGCCGCGCAACTGGGCTACACGATCAAGCTTCTCGGTTTCATCGACGCTTGCCCCGACGGATCGGTCGAGGTGAGCGTCCAGCCTTCGCTCGTACCGAACGAAAATATACTCGCTTCGGTCAGAGGGGTCTTCAATGCCATCGCGGTGCGGGGGGATGTGGTGGGTGACGCGCTTTTCTACGGGCGCGGCGCAGGCCGGGATCCAACCGCGAGTTCCGTGATCAGCGATCTGGCCGATGCCGCGATCGCACTCGATTCCCCGCGAGAGTCCTTTGGTTTCATCCCGCACGGCCTCTACGGAAAATTGCGTCCGGCTGACGAGGTGACCAGCGCGTTTTACCTCCGACTCGGTGTCGATGACCAACCGGGTGTGCTGGCCCGCATCGCCGGGGTGCTCGGAGAGTCGGACATCGGTATTTCTTCGGTCATCCAACCCGAGACGCCCGAGGGTGAGCTCGCGGTGCTCGTGCTCATGATCCATGATGCGCCTCGCGGACGCGTCATTTCGGCGTTGCAAAAGATCAGCGCGCTCGATTGCGTGCACGGCGAACCGGCGCTTTACCGGGTGGAGGCTGCTTCGTGACAAACCGGCACGATCGAGGGGTGGTCAGCCGCTACCGGGAGTACCTCCCAGTCACCGACGCCACCCCCGTGGTCTCGCTCAACGAGGGATCCACCCCGCTGATTTATTCGCCGAAGCTGAGCCGCCTCGTCGGGCGCGGCGCGGAGGTCTACGTCAAATACGAGGGACTCAACCCGACGGGATCTTTCAAAGATCGCGGGATGACGATGGCCATTTCCAAAGCCGTCGAGCGCGGAGCCAAGGCGGTCATTTGCGCTTCGACCGGCAACACCTCGGCCGCCGCCGCCGCTTACGCCGCACGTGCCGACCTGGCCTGCGCCGTGCTGCTGCCCGCCGGAAAAATCGCCGCCGGCAAATTGCTCCAGGCTTTTATTTACGGGGCCAAAGTCGTCGCCATGCGCGGCAACTTTGATGATGCCCTGCGGTTGGTGCGCGAACTCGGCGCCGACGGGCGTTTCGAGATCGTCAACTCGATCAATCCGTTCCGGATCGAAGGACAAAAAACGGCGTCCTTCGAAATCATCGAGGAATTGGGCGACGCGC
>CAMBSX010000067.1 GCA_945870655.1 Chthoniobacter flavus
GAAGCTTGGGCTGGCCCCCGCCACTTCTCGAAGGCGTCCAAGCCATGGGCCACGGCGATCCTACCCCGGTCCAACTGCGGGCGCCCCGGCCCTCGAAAGCCGCGATGTTATAGCCTCCGCCCAAACAGTGACGGGTAAAACCGCCGCAACCGCCGGTCACAAGCCCTCTTTGCCGAGGATTTCGAGGTAGGAGCGCTGGAGCGGTCGCGAGGCATTATCCGGCGCAAAACTTTCGATGCGCATTTGTTTGAGCATCCACCGACCGTCAATGCGCTGGCCGGATACCACCTCGAAACGGCGCGAGAGGTGTCCTTGCCAGTCAAAGCCTTCGATGCGCAGCAGCGCACCGCTTGCCTCGTCGAGCCACACGCGGACAATGGCGAATTCCGATCCTCGTTTGCCCGGACGGAGTTCAATTTTCCAGGCAGGCCGCGTGCGGACCGTTTCCTTCCCGAGTAGTCGTGCGTCGGGCCAGTAAAGGAACCCCAACGAAAGATCCTCCACCGTGACACGGGTGCCCTCTGCCACCGGCTCGCGCATGCCGCGTTGCAAGGGACGGCCTTGGGCATCGAAAACCCCGGAGGTTTCTTCATCCAGCCGCACTTCATAAACGCGGGACGGATTCTCGAAGGCGAAACGCATGCGGCCGAAGTCAACCGTCAGCGTAAAAGGCGTGGCATCGGCACCACGGCGCAACCTGCCGCTCACCACGGCCTCCTGTTGCGTGGAGGCCAGACGCGCGACCTTGAGCAGGTCGGCCGGATCGGGGCCGGCCGCAGCCGCACTGCGGAAGGGCGCCAAAAGGAGCAAAACCGCCGCGATCAGAACGGCTCCCGAGCCCCTGCCCTCGACTTGCCGCACTGAACTCTTCCTGCCTTGTTTCATCGGATTCTTCGTCGGACACTACCACATGTGGCACCCAGTCTCGACCAGCAACTGTTTTTTCTACTCAACGCGGACCGCGGACGCCCTTGGGTAGACACCCTTTGGGCCGTCTTTTCCAGCTTGGACTTTTGGCTGCCACTGCTCGTTGTCGCCGGGTTGCTCCTCGTCTGGCGTGGCGGCTTTCGGGGGCGCGCCATGCTCGCTTGCCTGCTTCTGTCCATCGGAATCATGGAAGGCGGTATGATCAACCCGCTAAAAAAAATCATCTCGAAACAACGCCCCTACCACGTTTTGTCCGAGGCGCGCGTAGTCAAACTGGAGGAAACCACGCCGCGCTGGCTGGCGGCCATCCGACCGCCCGTCATCCGCGCCGGCAATCCCGCGGAGGCCCCCGCCGTCGGCAAGTCCCTGCCGTCGGGACACACCTCGAATATGTTTTGCTTCGCCACCGTGCTGGCCGTCTTCTACCGCTGGCGCGGTGCGTTGTTCTTTATCCCCGCGACCCTCGTCGCCCTGTCGCGCGTGGCTACCGGATCACACTGGCCATCCGACATTTTGCTTTCCGCCACCGGATCGGTTGCCGTGACACTCATCCTCCTCTCCCTCTACAACCGGCTGTGGCGCATCCTGGCTCCACGTTTGGTCCCCACGCTGGCCGCCCGCCACCCGCTCCTCATCGCCCCCGCATGAAAACCCGCGGCCTGCTTTTACTCTCGCTGACTTTGCTCACTTTGCTGCGCTGGATGTGGCTGGCCCCGCAAGAACTTCCACCCTCCGGTGCCTATCTGGCATTGTGCGGTCACTCTCCCTCTGTCGCTTATTTCGATGGCCCGGGCGCCACCGCCGTGGGCGTCGCTCTCGGCACGCAGTGGGCCGGGGCAAACGCGCTGGGTGCAGCCCTGCTTTGGCCGGTCTTCGCCGCGCTGGCCACTCTCGCCATATACCTTCTGGTCGCTCCACTGATGGGACGGCCGGGGGCAGCGGCTGCCGCGGTCCTGCTTAATCTTTTGCCCGCTTTCAATGCGGCGGCGTTGTATCCGACGTGCGCCATGCCTGTAACCATGTTCGCGCTCGGTTTTGCCGCCTGCGCCTGGCGGGCCCTTGAGACCTCCGCCATCGGATGGTGGTTGGGGGTAGGAACGTGCGCCGCCGGCGGTCTGCTCTTCGGTTACCTCGCCTTGTTTTTTCTGCCAGCCTTGGCCACAGTCATGCTCACCTCGCATCGCTGGCGCCCCCAATTTCTTGAACCCGGTTTCTGGCTCGCCCTGATTTTGCCTCTCGCCGTCTTCGCCTCGTTGCTCGTTTGGAATATGGAACACGGATGGGTCCACTTCATCGGCGGCACTTGGCAAACCGCCACCACGCTCGACCTGCGACAAGTCCCTCAAGCCCTCGTCTCAGCGGCCTACGGCGCGTCGCCCTTCGTACTGCCAGGTCTCGCTGCCGGTCTGTGGCTGGCTCTCCGGCACCTTCCTCGCTCCCGACCTGGAAAATTCCTCGCATTGCCCGCTTTATTTGCTGCTCTCATCGCCGCATACCTTGCCCTCCAAGGCTCTCCCGCAGAGGCGGCCGGGCTGGTAGCCGCCGCGCTGGCTGTTCCCCTTGCCGCACGTCTGCCGGCACCGCCTCCCGTGGTTGCCATCTGCTTCATTGGTGCCGCGATGTGGACCGCCGGAGGACTCGCCCTGAAACAGCCTTCTCCCCAAACCGTGACGGCCGGAGTGGTTCGCGAAATCGAAGCCCTGCGAGCTGCCGGGACAATCGACCCCGCCACCCCCGTCTTCTTGGTCGCACGCGACGCCGCGCTCGCCTCGGCAATGGCCCTGCATTTGCCCGACACCTCGTTTGTTCCGGCCGGACACCCCCCTGTCTACGTTGTCGAATCACCCTATGCAGACAGCCAATTTTCCCTCTGGCCGAGGTATGACCAATTCGTCGAGGCGCCGCCATCGAGCGTTGAGGAAGCCCAGGATCCTTTCACCGAGCAGGACGGCATCAATCCCTTCCTCTGGCGCTCTGCGCTCTACATCACACCACAAAAAGCCGAAGACCTTCCCCAAGCCATCACGGCGGCTTTCGCCAGCAACCGGCTCCTTGCCGAGATCAGCACCCCTTCGGGCCAGGTCCTGCGGGTCTATCTCTGCTCGGAATACGAGACCATGCCATTGTAAGCGTGACGGTGCCGTTTCCAGGCGGTAGTAATTTCCTTCCCATGCCCAAGCCCAAAGTTCTTGTTTCCGACCCCATTTCGCAAACCGGCGTCGACGCCCTGGCGGAGGGCGGTCTCCTTGATGTCACGTTTTCACCCGGTCTGCCGCACGAGGAACTGCTCAAGATCATTCCGGAATTCTCCGCCTTGGTCGTCCGCAGCCAGACCAAAGTCGGAGCTGAGGTCATCGCCGCGGCGAAAAACCTCAAAGCCATCGGCCGCGCCGGGGTCGGGGTGGATAACGTGGACGTCGACGCCGCCACCCAGCGTGGCATTGTTGTCATGAACACCCCTGGTGGCAACACGGTCTCCACCGCGGAACACGCCTTCTCGCTCCTCGTCTCCGTGGCTCGCAAGATTCCGCAGGCCGATGCAAGCGTGAAGTCCGGAAAGTGGGACCGCAAAAGCTTCCAAGGCGTCGAGCTCAACGGCAAAACCCTGGCCATCCTCGGCATGGGCCGCATCGGGGCCGAAGTGGCCAAGCGGGCTCTTGCCTTCGGTATGCGCGTGCTTGCTTACGACCCCTACCTCTCCGCGGCGCGCGCCAAAACCCTGCAGGTCGAATTGGTCGAAAACCTCGAGGACGCCCTCCCCCAGACCGATTTCGTCACCATGCACATGCCGCTGACCGACGAAACCCGCCACATGCTCGACGCCAAGCGTCTCGCCCTCCTCAAAAAGGGCGCCCGCATTGTCAACTGTGCGCGGGGGGGACTGATTGACGAGCAGGCCTTGGCCGAAGCCCTCGCCTCCGGCCACATCGCCGGGGCGGCTATCGACGTCTTCGAGCAGGAACCTCCCGATGCGGCCAACCCGCTGCGCAACGCGCCCAACATCGTCTTCACCCCCCACCTCGGAGCCTCCACCGCGGAAGCCCAGGAAAGCGTGGGTATCGAAATAGCGCACGCCATCCGCGCCGCGCTCCTCGACGGAACCATCAACAACGCAGTCAACGCCCCGAGCGTCGACGCCAAAACTCTCGCCGTGCTCGGACCCTATTTGCGGCTGGGCGAAAAACTCGGACGTTTCGTGGCCCAAATCGCACCGAAACGCTGCGGCACCCTTCGCATCGTTTACAGCGGCAAAGCCCGCGACCTCGACACAACCCCGGTCACCCGCTCCGTCCTCAAAGGATTCCTCACCAATATCAGTGGTGACGAAGTCAACGAAATCAATGCGCCGGGTCTCGCACAAAACCTCGGCCTCCAAGTGGTGGAATCGCGGGTCAGCGACAGCGCGGAATTCAGCGATCTGATCGAGGTCACCGCCGAGGACGGCAACCACCGCGCGGCGGCCGCCGGCACCTTCTTCGGGCAAAAACCGCGCGTGGTCGTCATCAATGGCCGCCACGTCGAGGCCCAACCCGAAGGCGTTCTCCTTCTCCTCGAAAACAAAGACCGTCCGGGTATCGTCGGCCACATCGGCACACTCCTCGGCAAACACCAGGTCAATATCGCGAGCATGTCGCTCGGTCGCGACCAGGCAGGCGGCACCGCCCTCACGGTCCTCAACCTCGACTCCGCACCCGACGAGAAGGTGATGAAGGATCTTCTCGGGGACAAAGACATCGTCAGTGCGCGAATCCTGAAACTCTGAAAAAGACGGAGGCCGATGCCAAGCGCCGGCGAGGAAGCCTTAGTGCTGCAATGACCTGCGATTCCTCGCGGATTCCACACGCACCGCGGGCAGGGTCTCTTTGCGCCATCCTAGGGTTCCCCGATCGGCCGCCTCGTGATCGACCTGAGCGAATCGTTCCGGCCTCAGCTGGCAAGAGTCAGGCTCGTTTTCACTTCGTCCGCCGCCCGCCGCCCGCTATCGATCGCGCCGTGCACCGTGCCGCTGTTCCCCCCGAGGTCCGTCGCCTCGCCGGCAAAGAACAGCCTGCGGCCAAGCGACGCCGCCAGGGCTTCGCGGTGACGCGGTTCCGTGTGCGCCAAGGGAAAGCTGTAGAGTCCGCGCACGAACGGCTCCGCCGTCCAGTCCGCCACATGAGCATCCAGGAAACTCTCCGAAGCAATGCGCCCGCCAAAAATACGGTCTAACTCCCCGAGGGCAAACTCCACCCGGTCGACTTCAAGCTGACGCAGAAAATCGGCCCGCGCGCCACTGACAAAGGTGGTGAGCACATGCGCCCGGCCCCCGCGCCCCTTCCCCGGCGTCCAAAACTGCGGCCAAAAAGTGTCAGCGTGCAAAAAATACATGTCCTCCGGCCAGAAGCGGCGGTCGAATTTCAGAACCATTTTCATTCCTCCATCCATTCCGATGCTAGCGATCGCTTCATGCTTCTCCGCGGGGAGGACCGGGCAGAATTCCGGTGGCGCCTCGCGCAGCAATGCGACCGAACCGGTATAGATCACCGCATCGGCTCGCAATTCCCCGCCTCCGGCCAACCCAACCAAGGCCTGTGGTCCGCCCCATTCGATGCGCGCCACGGCAGCGCCGAAGCGGATCCGGTCGCGCACTTGGTCAAGGAGCGGGTCGAGCAGCCGCACGTACGGCTGCCGCACCGTGTAATTTTCCTCCCGCGATTGCCAATTCGGCTCGTAGTCGGCAAACCCGCGCATCCCGAGACGATCCATGGTCGTTCCATGCTCCACCCCAAGCCGCGAATCGAGGTAATGCCAGGCGCGGCCCGGCATGTGCCGTGCCACGAGGCATTGTTCAACCGTCCAGGCTGGCCCGGAAAAGTTGCTCACCTGGGCGATGAAGTCGAACGCCTCGCGAAGCTCCTCTCCGGCCCGTGCCTCCGCCAGGGAGACAAGCTTGCCATCATAGCGGATGTAGTCGTGCGCCGTCTCATGCCGGATCAAGTCCGCACCGGACGCCCCGACCAAAGGCACGAGGCAATTTTCCAGCCCGTGCACTTCCTCGGCCCCCAGCTCGATGTTGAAATCGGCAAAGCCCTCGAGATGACGAACCCGGCCACCCACCCGACCGCTGGCCTCGAGCACCGTGACTTCCAGACCCTCGAAAACCAAGCGCTCCGCCGCGGCCAACCCCGCGGCTCCGGCGCCAATAACAATCACAGATCGGACACTCATGCACAGTCCCTCGAAGCGGACCTTAAGCCAACAAATCTGGCGGAGAGCAGGAGGGCAAACACATTCGTGGCGATTGTGCTTCCCAAGCATGGTTCTCTTCTGTTCAGTGCCGCCCCATGAGTCCTTCCCGCTCCCTATGGCGTGACGAGTGGCCCTTGCTCATTGTCTGGGCCTCCGCACTGGCTTGGTTGCTGCAGGGCAAGGGCTGGATTGACGGCCTCTCATCTTTGCCGGGCGCGGCCGGCTTCCTCATCTGGGTCTGTCTGGCCATTTTGCTGTCCGCTTTCGCGGTGGTGCGCCATGCCGACGTTCTCGCCGAACGTTTCGGTGAGCCTTACGGCACGATGATCCTCACCTTCGCCGTGATCAGCCTCGAGGTCTTCATGATCTCGGCCCTCATGCTGGAGGGCGGACAGACCACTTTGGCCCGCGACACGATGTATTCGGTCATTATGATTGTCTTGGCCGGGTTGGTCGGTGTTTGTCTCCTGCTCGGCGGGATCAAATTCCACGAGCAGTCCTTCAACTTGAGGGGCGCCAGTTCTTATCTCTCCATGATCATCCCTCTGGCCGCCATCGGGCTTGTCCTCCCCGACTTCACCCGATCGTCACCATACCAGGTATTTTCTCCCCCTCACGCCGTGGCGCTGGTCATTCTTTCCGTCGCCGTCTACTCCGTCTTTCTTATCGTGCAAACGAGCCGTTACCGCGGTTTTTTCACCGTTCCCGCCGAAACGGAAGGCCTGCACCCGCACGTCGAATCCTCGCGCTCCAGCTTTCTCCACGCCGTATTGCTCATCATCTACATCGTCCCCGTGGTCCTTCTGGCCAAAAAATTGGCCGGCGTTCTCGACTTCACCACAGAAGCCAGCGGTTTGCCCGTTGCCTTTGGGGGCCTCATTGTCGCCACCCTCATCCTCGCCCCGGAGGGCCTCTCCGCGGTGCAATCCGCCCTCAACAACCAACTGCAGCGCTCGGTCAACATTCTCCTCGGCTCGGTTCTGGCCACCATCGGCCTGACCATTCCTGCTGCTTTGGCTATCGGGCTTGCCACCGGACAGGAAGTCACCCTCGGCCTCGCGCCGGCCGAGGTCACCATGCTTTTGATCATCCTCGCCGTTTCCATGCTCACCTTCGGCCAAGGCCGGACCAACATGCTTCAAGGCGCCGTCCACCTGCTCGTCTTCGGCGTTTATCTCTTCCTGATCTTCGATTGATCCGGGCAAAAAAAAACGCCCCGTAGGGCGTCTGACACGGTGGCTGCGGAGCCAAACCGGCGGCGGCTCAAACCACCAGAAGCGATTTGTGGATCTTGGCTACCACCTTGTGGATCTCCCCGTTATGACCGTCGGTCACAAGCGGCTTGTGGCCGTCCCCGGGAAACAGAAAAACAAAGAGACCGGTCCGCATGGCGAGCAAAGCATCGGCCGCCGCCGGGGCATAGAATTGCAAATCCGCCGCCACGTCATAGCCAGCATCCGCGCTCAGCCTCTCCACTGGTGCCCACTCGATCACTTCGCCGCCACTCAGGATATATTGAAGGTCGACATACTCCCGGTGCGCCTCCCACTTGAAACTCTCGCGGGACCCCGTTTCCCGGCGAAGCACACTGGCAAAAAGCTTGTCTCCGGCAAACTCCACTCTCGTGCCGCATCCGACCTCCCGGCCATTCCGCAGCCATGCAAACAGCGGGGCCGGGTCCACATCACGGAAGAGAGGGGCATAGCCAGTAAGATTGTCATGCGTGTCGAGGATCATAAGATGCTTAGAACTGCCGCTCAGGATGGTGCTTACGCGCCGTCTCGAGAACACGCCAATGGCTTGCCCGGTTCACCGGTTTGATTTGCAGGCGGTCGCGGCCAATCACTCGCGCGACCACTGCCAGCGGCGTCACGACCAGAAAGTAAACCAAGGCCAGGGCAATGTGTCCGACGGTCCACGATACGGCATAGACGAAACCCATCCAGAGCAGATAAGCCGGCAGGCCGACTTTCGATCCGGTCACCCCAGTCAAAAAAGCGAAAGCCCCGAAACCCCAAAGAAACTTGGCCAGTCCTTCACCACCACGGAAAATGCCCCACTCCAGAAAATAAAATAGCGAGCCGACCAGGCCCAGAGCCGCCGCCAGAAGAACCGCCCACTGCCGCAATTCCCGGGGCGAAGGACGCCAATTGATGGTGATCATAGTCTTCGGTTCACCGCTGCGTACGCCGGGATCCCGCTTTCTTAAAACAGGGTGTAAATGAAAGGCGCGGCTTTTGTCCCGCCAAGGATGATCAAAGCGCCGACGAGCAGCAGAACAATGATGATAGGCGCGATAAAGTAAGTTTTATTCGACAGGATGAAATCGAACAACTCGGCAATAAAGGAGCGGCGACGGGCCATAATCGGAAAAGTGTTCTGTTTTTCCCATGCGGTGTCCAGTGCACGGTGAACGTATAAAGCCGTGCTTCCTTGGCAGGTTGGCTCGCCAGTCCACCCGCCCGCACCGCTCAGTCGCGGTCCAGAAACTGACGACGATACTCCTCTGCTCCCGGCATTCTGGGCTGCCCTGCTTTCCTCATCAGACAATCACCCACCACAAGGACATCCATGTCCGTGAACATAAAACAGCGGTAGGCATCGCCGGGTGAATGCACGATGGGCTCACCGCGGATGTTGAAACTTGTGTTAACCAGCAAAGGGCATCCGGTGCGACGCTCGAAGGCGGTGAGGATGGCATGGAAGCGGGGGGAGCGCTCCGCGCTGACCGTTTGCACCCGGGCGGAGTGGTCGACATGGGTAACGGCCGGAATCTCGCTGCGCGCCGATTTGAGCCTCTCGAAACCTTGGCGTTTGTCATCTCCCGGGGCACGACGCGCCCGTCGGTCCGGACGAACCGGCGCGACAAGGAGCATGTATGGACTCTCCGCGGTCATCTCGAAATAACCGGACTGGCGGCCTTCCAGCACCGCAGGAGCGAAGGGACGAAATGACTCGCGGAATTTGATGGCCAGATTCATGCGGTTTTGCATCTCCGGATCGCGCGGATCGCCGAGCAGAGAACGATGACCGAGTGCCCGCGGTCCAAACTCGGCTCGCCCGGCAAAATGCCCGACAATTTTCCCCTGCGCCAGCTCCGCCGCGATCTCTTCGGCCAGATCTTCCTCCTTGGCATGGACCTCGTAGACCGCGTGGACGGCATCGAGTTCCTCCCGCACCGCCTGCGAGGTGAATTCCGGCCCAAGGTAAGATCCCCGCTGGGAATCCTCCCGCTTGGAGCGGCGCGGATTGTCCTGCTCCTGGTACCAGCACCATAAGGCGGCACCCAGTGCTCCACCGGCATCGCCGGCCGCAGGCTGGATCCAGATGCTATCGAAAAGCCCTTCACGGAGCAGGCGGCCGTTGGCCACACAGTTGAGGGCGACTCCGCCGGCCAGACAAAGACTCTTCAATCCTGTCGCGCGGCGAACATGACCCGCCATCTTAAGGACAACATCTTCCGTCACCGCCTGTATGCTCGCCGCCACATCCATGTGGCGCTGGGTCAACTTTTCGTCCGGCTTCCGGGGCGATCCCCCGAAGAGCGCGTGAAAGCGGGCATTGGTCATGGTCAGGCCCTGACAATAATGAAAATACCTTTGGTCCAACCGGAAAGAACCATCGTCTTTGATTTCGATGAGGTGCCTGCGGATCAGGTCGGAGAAGCGCGGTTCGCCATAGGGAGCAAGACCCATGAGCTTGTACTCGCCTGAATTGACCTGGAACCCGCAATAGGAGGTGAAGGCGCTGTAGAGAAGCCCGAGGGAATGAGGGAAACAGATTTCCGCGCGCAGCTCGATCCTGTTGCCCCGCCCAACTCCCCAGCTGGTCGTGGCCCACTCTCCCACCCCATCCATGGTGAGAATGGCTGCTTCGTCGAAGGGACTGGGAAAAAAGGCGCTTGCCGCGTGCGCCTCATGGTGAGTGCTGAAATATATCGGGCCGGCGTAGTCACCGCCCAGACCCTTGTCGATTTCTCGCGGCAGATGCAGCTTGGTCTGCAACCATTGCGGCATGGCCCGGAAAAAGGGCAGGAGCCCGCGGGGGGCAAAGGCGAGGTAAGTCTCGAGCAAGCGCTCGAACTTCAGCAGTGGCTTCTCGTAGAAAACCACCGCATCCAAGTCACCGGTTGTTATTCCGCCGGCTTCGAGGCAATAGCGCACCGCGCCTTCCGGAAACCGTTCATCGTGCTTTTTCCGCGTGAATCGCTCCTCTTGCGCCGCGGCCACAATCTCTCCGTCCCGCACCAGCGCGGCAGCGCTATCGTGGTAAAAAGCGGAGAGGCCGAGAATATTCATCGGATGGTAAAAATAAGGAGGGCCGGGAGAGCCCGGTGAACTCCCGGCAAAACATTCGTCCGGGCAATTCTCCGTACGCTCCCGACCCTCAGGATGGCCAAACTACTCCACGAGACGGCGCAGATACGTCCCGTAGAAAGACTTGCCTAGACTGTTGGCGCGGGCAGCCAGCTGGTCTTTGCTCAGCCAGCCCTGGTGGAAGGCGACCTCTTCCAAGCAGGCGATCATCAGACCTTGCCGCGATTGGATGGCATGGACAAACGAGGCGGCATCAAGCAGGGATTCGGCCGTGCCTGTGTCCAGCCAAGCCGTGCCTCGTCCAAACTTCTCCGCGCGCAGTGATCCCTCCTCCAAATAGCAGCGGGCGAGATCGAGAATCTCGGTCTCCCCTCG
>CAMBSX010000068.1 GCA_945870655.1 Chthoniobacter flavus
TTTTTTGGCATCTGGCTGCGGGCCAAGGTCGCGGACGCCCCGGTCTCCTTTGCCAGCCTGATTGGCATGCGCCTGCGTCGCGTGCCGCTCGGCCTCATCGTCGACAGCCGCATCACTGCGGTCAAAGCGGGGATCCCGCTCAATACCGACGAACTCGAAGCCCACTATCTGGCCGGCGGCAGCGTGGACTCCGTCGTGCTGGCTCTTATTGCGGCGGACAAAGCCGGGATCAAACTCGATTTCAACCGCGCCTGCGCCATCGATCTGGCGATCAAAGGCACGAGCAAAACCGTCCTGGAGGCCGTCCGCACCAGCATCAATCCGAAAGTCATCGACTGTCCCGCTCCGGGCTCCGGCCGCTCGACGATCGACGCCGTGGCGCGCGACGGCATCGGGGTCAAAGTCAAAGCGCGGGTCACCGTCCGCTCGAATCTCGACCGCTTCGTCGGCGGTGCCACCGAGGAAACGATCATCGCCCGCGTCGGCGAGGGCATTGTCACCTCCATCGGTTCAGCCCTTTCCTACAAAGATGTCTTGGAAAATCCCGACCGCATTTCGAAAACCGTCCTGCAAAAGGGCCTCGATAGCGGCACGGCCTTCGAAATCCTTTCCGTCGACATCGCCGACATCGACGTCGGCGAAAACGTCGGGGCCAAATTGCAGGGCGAGCAGGCCGAAGCCGACAAGGTGGTGGCTCAGGCCAAGGCGGAAGTTCGCCGCGCCGCCGCCGTCGCCCTCGAAGGTGAAATGCGGGCCAAGACCCAGGAAATGCGGGCCAAGGTGGTCGAGGCCGAGGCCCAGATTCCGCAAGCCATGGCCAAAGCCTTCCGCTCCGGCAATCTCGGGATCATGGATTACATGCGGATGAAAAACATCCAGGCCGACTCGCAAATGCGCGAATCCATCGCCGGCTCCGAGCGCGGCGACGCCGAGGCCCGCTAAAGCGCTTCATCCGGTTCCGCCATGGAACAACTTGTCCTCCTCGTCGTCATCGGGTTGATCAGCCTGGTCAACTGGCTGCTGCAAAAGGCCGCCGAGAAACGCGAGGCGGCCAAGTCGGCCCGGGTCGAAAAGCGGGAGGTGAAGCGCGCGACGCGCCGCAACATTTACACGCACCCGGCGCCCGCCCCGCCTCCCTCCTCGCCCCGCCCGGTGGTCGCCGAGCGCGACCCGTTCAAGGACCTGATGGATGCGCTCGGCTTGCCGTCCGACGAGCCGCCGCCGCGTCCGGTGGTGGCCGAACCTGTCATCTTTGATGACGAGGAATTTGCCTCGGTCGAAGACGCGGTACCAACTCTACCTCAGCCCAAGCCTGTCGCGGCCAAAGCCCTTTCCGCGGCGGGCTCCTGGCATCCGCCCGCCCGCGGTGCGCAACCCGACGAGAAAACCAAACAACTCGCCTCGGCTTTCGCCGCCATGGATGGTGCCGCCCCCGACGTCTGGCAAGGTGGCAACGTGCGCGCCCTGCTCGCCGGTTCCTCCGCCCAGCGCAAAGCTGTCATCTTGGCCGAAATCCTCGGCACCCCCCGTGGTCTGGCCAAGGCCGGCGCGCTCATGACCCGCGGTCATCTTTGAACCGTTCCCGGCTTGACCCGCGGCTTTGGCCCGGGCCGCCACCCGGAGCAACCCTACTTCACGGCAGCCCAAACCCGGTGCACGTCATCGTGATCGTCGAGCGCTTGCAGGAACGCTCCGACCTCCGACCCTTGGTCCGCCGACAATTCCGGACACTGCTTGGGGACAAAGCCCAACTCGCTCGTCACCACGGTCCACCCGTTATCCGTCAGCCACTTGGCCACCCCGTGGGTGTTGGTGCGGTCCGTGATGAAGCGCGCCCCGGTCGCGTCGGCCGGAATGTCGTCGTTCTGCTCATGGGCAAGGGGTTCCACCTCGTCGGCGCCCGCTTCGATCGCCGCTTCTTCCCGGTCGACGCCCGGCTTGGCCACATAGGCCTCGACGAGACCGACATGGTCGAAAAGAAACTTGTTGCTCCCCGAGGCCCCGAGTTGGCCCTTTTTGAAAAGCACGCGGATTTCCGGGGCCGTGCGGTTGTGGTTGTCGGTGAACACTTCCACGATGACCGGAACTTTGTGCGGCGCGTAACCCTCGAAGGTCATGTGCTCGAGCGAGACCTTGTCGCTCCCGGTCCCGGCGCCTTTGGCAATGGCCCGTTCGATGGCATCCTTGGGCACACTTTCCCGGCGCGCCTTTTCCAAGGCCGCGGTCAACCGCGAGTTGGTCGCCGGATCCGCCCCCCCGTGGCGCGCCGCGATGGTGATTTCACGGATGAATTTGCCCGTGGCCTGCGATTTGCGGAGCGAAGCAACTTCGCGCTTGGCCAACAACCATTGACGTCCCATAAGCCGGAAAGCCTAAACCAAGCCAGGCCCGGGGCTCAAGACCGCCGCTCACTCCGCCCCCGAGTCGCCCCTCAGGGCTGGGAGCCCGCCACCCGCAGCATCACCTCGTTGCGGCGCAGGAAGGTGGGAATCCACGGCGGATCGTAGTAGCCGAAGAGCGGCTCGCCTTCGACCTGGAGCTGCCGGCCCTCGACCCAGGCGCGCAATTTGCCCAGCGCCTCCTGCTCGTTGCTTTGGTTGCGCCCGCCCGAAAAGCGGTAAACCGCAAAGTGTCCGGCCGGCAGTTCGTCCATCGTCACCGCGGCATCCTTGGGCGCCGGAACTTTTCCCGCCGCCACATCGCGCGGCACAATAAAACTCATGCCGCTTTGTCCCGCATTGTCTTTCATCAGCACCGGCGCCGTCATGGCGATCTTCTCCTCCGCCTCGTTCCCGCCCGAAATGTAGCCGAACAAGCGCATAAAATCCCCCTCGCCGGCAGCCGTGCGGACCAAAGTCAGGGCGGGATAATCCCGCACCTCGAACTTCCCGTCAGCCACCAGCACTTGGTAATCGGGGACTTCGGTGGCCATGGCTGACACTGTCAGCATGCCCGCGCCAAGAAATGCAGCCAAGGTTTTCATCACCCCACCATACCGCAAGGACCGCGGCTTGCCACCCTCCCGGACAAAAAAAGAAAGGCGGCCGGTGAGGCCGCCTCTCTGTGATCTTTTCAAGCGCAGAGCTCAGCTCTGGGCGCCTTCTTCGGTCTTGGCACCATCTTTCTTCTCCCCATCCGGGCATCCGCCGCAGCTGCCGGCGAAGGTGGAGGTGGCGAAAGCGGCCATGGAGACGACCGTGAGGGCGAGTGTGAACAGTGATTTCATAACGGTAAATTTTCTCACCTTTTTTCCGATAAGCAAACACTTTTCGCAGTGTGTTCCGGCCCCCCGAGGCCGGAGGCCATCATTCCCCCTTCAGGCGGGGCCGCTTCCGGGTGGACTTAGGACTTGCTGCAGGCGTCGCCTTTGCAGGCTGCGCTCGCTTTGCAGGCGTCCGACCCGCAAATGTACCCGCAATCTTTGCACTTGCAGGGCTGGCCGGTGACGCAACCGTCCTTGTCAATCACCTTGTCCGAGGCGGATAGCACGGGGCTCAGGGCCAAGACCAGGAGAGCAAGGGTGGTGTGGAATGTTTTCATTGTTACGATCTTGGGTCGCCGCGGGCCAAGAGTCAAATTGCATCTTGGTCGAGTCTCAAATCCCTCCTTCCTCTTCGGCCGGTCGATGTTCATGTCCTGCCGGTCAGATTAATTGGCTTTCCGGCCCTTCGGGGCCTACGGTCCGCGTCATGCTGCGTGTCCTCTTCCTTCTGTTTCTCGGCTCCGTTGCCGCTCTCCCGTCCGGTGCGGCCGCCCCGGGTACGTTCACCCTGACCGGAGGAATGTCCTCGGCCCGCTCTTTGCACACCGCGACTTTGCTCGGCGATGGGCGGGTGCTGGTTTGTGGAGGGGCCGATGCCACGCTCCAGGCACTCAGTACGGCGGAGATTTATGATCCGCGCACGGCCACCTTTTCTCCAACCGGCACCATGGGCACGGCCCGCTTTGCCGCCAATGCCACCCTGCTTCCCGACGGCAGGGTGCTCATTGTCGGGGGTGAAGACAGCGGCAATGTGTCGACCACCTCGGTGGAGCTTTTCAATCCGGCCACCGGCACGTTTTCTTTGACCGGATCGCTGCTCGTCTCACGACTCAACCCGACGGTGACAATGCTCGGCAACGGTCTGGTCCTCGTCGCCGGCGGCTACGAGGGCACGAGCACGGGGACGCCCCTGGCCTCGGCTGAACTTTACGACCCCGCGTCCGGAACCTTCTCGCTGACCGGATCCATGGACGTGGCGCGCCGCAACCACACCGCCACGCTGCTGCCCGACGCCACCGTCTTGGTCGCCGGCGGCTACAACGGAACCTACGTCAACGCCCCGGAAGTTTACCAACCCTCCACCGGCCTTTTCGTGCCGACCGGCGACATGTCGGTGGCCCGGCGCTACCCCACGGCGACCCTCTTGCCGGACGGCGGGGTGCTTCTCGCTGGCGGCTATGAGAACGGGACGGACGGGACGCTGGCTTCGGCCGAGACTTATGACAATGCCTCCGGGTTATTCCTTGGCACCGGGTCGATGGGGGAGGCGCGCGGACGCCAAACCGCGACCCTCCTCGGCGACGGCACCGTTTTGATCGCCGGCGGCTACAATTTGCAGACACCTCTCGCCTCGGCCGAGCTGTATGATCCAGCCAGCGGCTTGTTCTTCGCCACCGGATCCATGAATGAGGCGCGATGGCGTCATACCGAAACCCTGCTCGACGACGGTCGTGTCCTCATCGTCGGCGGGGAGGATGCCACCGGCTTCCTCCGCAGTGCCGAAATTTACACCGTCCCCGAGCCATCGACCTGCGCCTTGCTCCTCATGACCGTCGCCGGCGGGCTGGGGTGGATGAGGCGGCAACAAAGCCGCTCCCGGTGATACCAGGCCAACCGGATGGGCACCGTGCTCCGGGCGGTCCGAGGTGTCACCCGGCGGGAAGGGGACCCGCCGCGCCTTCCTCCACACTTTCACTGGTCGGCTTTTTTTGACATCGCCCGATCGGAAAATTAACAATCTCCGTGCCCATGAAGCCCTCGCTTGTCTCGACCATTGCCCGCCAAGTTGGAGCTGGTCCCGATGGCCCGACCCGCCGTCAGTTTCTCAAGACAACACTGGCCGCGGGAGCCGCGCTCATGCTCGGAGGGCGCCCGGCGGCCGGTCGCGCGGCGAGACCGCGCGTGCTCGTGATCGGAGCGGGGTTCGGAGGGTTGAGCTGTGCCTACCAGCTGCAGCAAGCCGGAGCCGACGTGCGCATCTTGGAAGCCCGCAACCGCGTCGGCGGACGGGTTCTTTCCCTCGGTAACTTCATCCCGGGCCGGGTCGTGGAGGGTGGGGCGGAACTGATCGGGTCCAACCATCCCACCTGGATGGCTTACGCCAAATTGTTTGGCTTGGAACTCCGCGAGGTGACCTCTCCGCATGATGACGAATCGCCCATTCTGCTGGGGGGCAAGCGGTATTCCGGCAAGGAACTGGAAACCTTGTGGGAAGGTTTGGATCGCACCCTGCAACTCATGAACGCCGACGCCCGGCAAGTGAACCTCGAGCAGCCATGGACGTCGGCCCAGGCCGCCGCGTGGGATGCCACCAGCCTTTCCCAAGCAGCCGCCCGCTGGGATGTCGGGGACCAGTTGCGCCACGCCGCACTCACCGTGCTGGCCAATGACGGTGCCACCTGGCCGGAGCGGGCCAGCTATCTGGCCTGCCTCTCGACCATCGCCGGAGGAGGATTCGAGGTCTTCTGGACCGAGTCCGAAGTCTACCGCTGTGTCGGCGGCAACCAATCACTGGCCTTCAAACTGGCCGAGAGCATCGGATCCAACCGCATCGATTTGAACACCCCCGTGACGCTCATCCAATGCCAAGGTGCCGGTGTCACGGTGCACACCGGTTCCGGCGAAAAGCACGAGGCCGATCTGGTCATCTTGACCGCTCCTCCCAGTACTTGGGATCATTTTCAGGTCGAGCCCGGGCTTCCTCCCGCTTATCGCCCGACGACCGGCCCGGCCATCAAGTATCTGGCCAAAGTTGACCAGCCATTTTGGACGGAAAGTGGACTGCACCCCGATTCGCTCACTGACACACCGGTCGGTTGCACTTGGGAGGGCACGGATGCCCAACCGGAGGGCGGGAAAGATCCGGCCTGCCTCACCGTCTTTTCCGGGGGACAGGCCGCCCAGGATTGCCTTGAGGTTGCGGCGGAAGCGCGCCAGGCGTTTTTCGAAAAACAAATCGGAGCTATCTACCCCGGCTTTGCCCAGCATTTCAAAAAAGGCATGTTCATGGGATGGCCCGACGAAAAATGGACCCGCTGCGGTTACACCGCTCCCTCCACGGGGCAAGTCACCTCGGTTTATCCGCTGCTCGCCCAGGGCTTTGAGGACCGTCTCTTTTTTGCCGGGGAATATAGCAGCCTTCTCTTCACCGGTTATATGGAGGGTGGTTTGCACAGCGGAGCTGTGCTGGCCAAACGACTGGCCGGCACGTTGAACCTGTAGCCGCTCCCGGCGAGCGTCAACAAGGTGGGGATGGCATCCTCCGGTCGGTCTCCCGGCGAATGATACGCCGGTGAGGTGGTGCCGACGATCGATTGGGCGCGAGGTTAGACGTAAGTATTGCGCAGCATCTCCGCGACCGGGGCATCCAACTGCTCGCGGCGTCTCACATCCTCGAACCGCTGCAGGAGGTCCTCGGGCCGGGCCCGCGCTTTTTCCGCTCCCTGAATATCGTGAAGGATGCTCCCGCGGTGCATCATGATGAGACGGTCGCCGAGACGGACAGCTTGTTGCATGGAATGCGTGACCATCAGGGTGGTGAGTTTGTCGCGCTTGATGATCTCGTGGGTCAGACGGATCACTTGGTCCGCGCTCTTCGGATCGAGCGCCGCCGTGTGCTCGTCGAGCAGGAGGAGATCGGGCTTGAGCCACGATGCCATCAACAAGGTGAGAGCCTGCCGCTGTCCGCCGGAAAGCGTGCCGATGTCGTTGTCCAGGCGATCCTCGAGGCCCATGTTCAAAGTCCTCACCCGGTCGCGCAGTTCCGAGCGCAAGGTGCGCGGTATGGCCCAAGCCAGTCCTCGGTGCAATCCGCGGCGCGCGGCCATGGCGAGGTTCTCCGCGATGGTCATGTTCGGTGCGGTGCCGCTGTAGGGATTCTGGAAAACCCGCCCGATGAGTTTCGCCCGCCGGTGTTCCGGCCACTTGGTCATGTCATGACCGGACAAACTCACGGTTCCCCGGTCGAGGGGAAACGTTCCGGCCACGGCATTGAGCAGGGTGGATTTTCCCGAGCCGTTCGTGCCGATGATGATGAGGAAAGACCCCTCCAAAAGGTTGAAAGAGACATCACGCAAGGCGAACACCTCGTTGGGTGTTCCCGCGTGGAATGTTTTTCCGATACCAGAGACTTCGAGCATGTCAGCGTGCCCTCCCTGCCCGCGAACGCAGGCCGGCCAGCGCGCCGGGAACGACAAGCGCGAGGAAGACAAAGACCGCGGTGATGAGTTTGAGATCGTTGGGATCGAGCCCCCAGCGCAGGGCGATGGCGACAATCAGGCGGAAAAGCAGCGAACCCATGATCGCGCCGGTGATGACGATGCCCGTGCTTTTGCTTCCGACCAGCGCCTCGCCGATGATCACGCTGGCCAGTCCCCACACGACCATCCCGATGCCCATCTGCACATCGGCGAAACCCTGGTATTGGGCCAGGAGGGAACCGGAGAGCGCGATCAGGCCGTTGGAAACAGCCAGGCCGAAAATCAGGATGAAGTCCACGCTGCCGCCCAGCGCGCGAATCATCTGCGGATTGTCGCCCGCCGCGCGCATGGCCGTCCCGAATTCGGTGCGGAAGAACAGGTAAAGGATCATCCCCACGCCGGCCACCATGGCGGCAGCCAGACAGAGTGCCGCAGCATCCCGTTGGTTCACCTCCCACCCGAAGACCCCCACATCACCCGGCCCGAAAAGCATGCCGAAAACGGATTCGGACTGCGTGACGAGCGTCGTCTCTTCGAGCAGCGGCAGATTGCTTTTGCCCATGACGTGCAGGTTGATCGAATAAAGTGCAGTCATAACGAGAATGCCGCTGAGCAGCCCGTTGATGCGGAATTTCGCGTTGAGCAAGCCTGTCACCGTTCCGGCGAGCACCCCGGCGAAAAATCCCGCCAAGGTGGCGAGGGCCGGAGGCCAGTTGAGGATGAGCAGCGAGGCGGTCACCGCGGCCCCCAGCGTGATGGATCCGTCGGCCGTGATATCGGGAAAATTGAAAATGCGGAAACTCAGGTAAACCCCGAGGGCAAGCAGCGCGAGGATCAACCCGACCGTGGAGGCTCCAAGCAGCAGCGTCATGACAGTTCCTCCCCGCTGGAAAATTCCACCGGCGCCATCCATACCGCACCGCGCATCAACTCCGTTTCGCCAACGCCCTCAATCTCGCGATCGTCGCGCAGCAGATGCAGCACCGTTCTGGCCATGCCGCTCGCGGCGAGGCCTTCCGCGGTGGGCACCAGATCGAGTTTTCCGGAAGGCAGTGGACGGTAGGGAAATACCGCCGCGTGGAAGTGTCCGGCCAGGTCGCCGCGCGGATCAAGCGGCCGCAAAAACGGCGAAAGATCCGCATCGGGTTGCCGCGCGGCGAAGCCCGCCATGATGACCACGGTGCGCTGCTCGTCGCGTTCGCTGGTGAAATTAAGCCAATCCCTCACCCCGGGGAAAGAGAACGGAGAAGCGCCGGCCGCCGCAACGGGGGAGCGGAGCAAAGTGGCGCCGATCACCCCCGCGCTTTCCGCAACGACAACGAAGGCGCTGGCCGCGTATCCGCCGCGCTTCATCGCCGCTGCGACCAGCGGGGAAAGACCGATCGTGCCGTGCGCACTCTGCGATGCTTCGAAGCGCAGTTGGCGCGAAAACGCACCGCGGGCCGACAGACCGTAGAGTAACGAAGCTTCCGGAACCATACGCGCTTCGGCCAGTTGGAAATCGGGAACGCTGCTGCCGTCGGTCGGCATGGCCAGGGATGCGCCGCCCGCAGAGAGCAACTCCCCGAATCGCGTGCCCGTGGTCCCGGCGGGGCCGAAGGCGCCGAGCCCGACGACCACATCATCCAGACCCAGCCGCACTTTTGTCCCTTCGCCAGCACATGCCCCCGCGGAGAACTTTTCCGGATCACCGTGGCGCCGTCCGCGCAACACGGAAACCGGCGCAAGAACGTGCTCCTCGAAACTGGTGCCTTCCCATTCCCAAGCTTCGGCCGCCGGTTCCGGCGCGGAATCTTGTTCGAGAAGCACGGCGGCCAAGCCGGAAAGTTCGAGCACCGACATCACGTTCTCGTCCGCCCCGACGATGCGCAGATTGCCGCGGGCGGTGCTCAAAGTGCGGTGATATTTGAAAAGAATCCGCACACCGGCCGAGCTGATGTAGTTGACCCCGGAGAGATCGAGCTCGATCTGCCGGTGACCGCCCCGGATCGCTTCCTCGATCGCTGAACCGACATGCGGGGCCCAGTTCCCGTCGAAACGCCCGGCCAACTTGAGGCCGAGGAAATCCTCACTGCGGTTCGAAGTGATCTCCATGACTACGGTTTCTCCTCTTTCGCGGCCCGTGCGACCAGTTCCGGAGGAAATGTTATACCGAGTTTGCCCGCGGCGTCGTTGTTCAGCCAAATGATATTCTCGGCCACGTTGAGCATGGGAATCGAGCCCGGACTTTCGCCGCACAAAACCCGCGCGGCCATCCCGCCGGCCACCACGCCGGGTTGGCGGAACCCGAGACCCACGCAGGCCAACGCGCCGCGTCGCGCCGCCAGAGGATCGTCGGTGAAAAGCGGGAGTTCCGCGTCGCGCGAGACCTGGATCACCGCGTCGAAACCCTGCATGACCGTGTTGTCCGTCTGCGTGTAGATGGCATCCACGCCCCGGGCGACGAGGGCCTGCGCGGCCGTGCCCACTTCCGAGGAACTCGACACGGTCACTTCCTCGAGCGTGAATCCCGCGGCGCGGAAAATGTCGCGCGCCACGCCGATCACCTTGACCGAATTCGCCTCGGAGGCGTTGTAAATCGTCCCGACTTTTCTAGCCCGGGGGAGGATCTTCCGGATGGCATCGACCATGTCTTGCACCGGAGGAAAAGATCCGGTTCCGGTCACTCCGGGTAAATGATCGTCCAAAGACTTGCCCGCGCCCGCCGCCACCGGGTCGGTCACGGCGCTGAAGACAACGGGCTTGTTTTTGACCAGACTGCAGGCGCCGCCGAGCACAGGCGTGGTCATGACAAAAATCAGATCACGATCGGACGATTCCAGATTTTTGAGCATGGAGGGAATATTGGCGATCTCGCCCTGCGCGTGCGTTCGCGTCACGTCGAGATTTTTCCCCTCCTCGAAACCGGCGGCGCGCAACCCTTCGAGAAAACCGGCCAGACAATTTTCTTGGTTCTCCTCGGAAGAGAAGTAGGCCACGCCGATTTTGTAGACGGTGCCGGGCCGCGGTGTGGGCAGGGTGGGGGTGGCGGCGAAGCGGGAAAGATTTGTCGCGGTGGCCGTGATGTATCCGTCGGCTTTGGCGCGGACGGAATCGGGGATGGTCCAGCGGTGGCGCAAGCCTCCCAACACCGTTTCATTGTAGAGGAAGGCCTCGGGCACATAGTTCTCCACCGGGATCGTCGCGGGATCTTTGCCGTCGAGGAC
>CAMBSX010000069.1 GCA_945870655.1 Chthoniobacter flavus
GTCGGTCGGATCTCCCCCCAAGGCATATTCCAAACGATGGGAATACCCGTCGCCATCGGAGTCGTTGGCCCAGCGCGGGTCGTCGGCGGTGGTAGGCCAAGGCGCGGGAAGGCCGCGGGTTTCCCACCACTCGGCGGACACCGGGAAGCCCTGCACAGTGTAGGCGCCGTCGGTTTCGCTGAACGTGAAGCGATAGCGCCCGGCTGCCAAAGTGGCGGAAAGATTGCTACCGCCGTCCGTGGAGGCGGTCGCGGCAGAAACCCCGGGCCCCGTGCCGTAATTGGATCCAGCCCAGCCCGGACCGCTGACAAATTTGAAAGCCAGAGCTCCCGCGGGGAAACTCCCGGTCCACTCCCACCTCTGGCGCGCGTCGGACCAGATCATGCGCAGCGCCGCGTCATCCGGGGACCAGGCCAGCGGCGCCCGACTCCCCACCAAAGACAGGCGATCTGCAAGCAACGGATCACTCGAACGGCGCAACTCGGCCGCATTGGCAATCCCATCGTTATCCTCATCCGCACCCGGGTCACTCACCCCCGCCATAGCTTCCCACCCGTCGGGCAAGCCGTTGAAATCGGCGTCATCGAGCGACGCCTCCGCCGCGGCGGGACTGCGGGCAAAAATGATCGCGCTGTGCGGTGCGATGGTCACCGTGGCTCTCGCGTAACCATTAGTGACCGCCGCCGTCACCGCGCCACCGGGTCCGGCGTTACCGAAATCCGCCCCGTAAACCGGCCAATCCGTGTTCATCCGCACGTGCCAGGTGCCGGACGAAGGAAAGGGCACGATAGCGTCTTGGCGCGTCTGGCCGGAAAAATTGACCAGGACGACCACATCCTGGTTCGGGTCTCCTCCGGACCGGCGCCAGTAGACGACCAGATCAAGGTCCTCGTTGAGGCCACCCGGCGCCGTGGAAAGGTCGGAATTGCGCAGGGCCGGAAGGGTTTCGCGCAAGAGGACAAGGTCACGATGGGCGCGGAAGATGCGGTGCTGCCCGAATGCGGCGCGCCAGTCCAGCGGTGCAGCGTCGCTGAACGCGCCCGTGGCGTGGAATTCCTGTCCCATCCAGAGCAGCGGCGTACCAGGAGCGGTCAGCGTGAGGACCGCATTGAGCAGCGTTTTCCGGCGCGCTGTCTTGCTCCCCGGATCGCCGGGATCCATGCGGTCGGCCAACCGTTTGCTTTGGTTGAGGTCCCCCGATTTGTCGTGGTTGTCGGTGAAGATGACCCGGTAACCCGGGGGCTCCGACCAGCCGTTGACCTTGGCGAGGATCCGACCGACATCGGGCGAGGCGGACGCAATCTGCGGTGTGATCTCATTGTGGAAACTGGTCTGCCAATGGCCGTGGAAGCTGTCAGCCGCATCATCGACCCGCAATAGATCGGGGAACGAGCCTCGGGGATACCAGTCACCGGCGGGCCGGACAGCGAGCAGGTCCGCATCCTCGGCAATACTCCAGCGGCCGGGATACTCTTCGTGAATCATCCGGTTGATTGCCATCATCATGCTTTTGCCGCTGGTCAAGACCGTGTCGGGATTGGCGCCGCTTTGTCTTGTGTCATAGCCCAAGATATTCTGGGGCGAATCCCACCGGAAACCGTCCACCCGGAAGTCGTCGAGGAGCATTTTGATATTTTCCTCGATGAAGCGCCGCACTTCGGCTTCGGCGTAGTCGGGCCGGTCTCCCCACGGGGTCCAGCGGCGGAGGGGATCGGCCGGGAAATAAATGTTGGCCGGACCGTCAAACTCCCAAAGCCCGTCGGCGGGCGGGTTCCAGTGGTTGTGCACCACATCGAGCTGCACCTTCATGCCGCGCTGGTGGGCGGCTTTGACCAATCGTTTCAAGCCATCCGGGCCGCCGTAAACCGACTCGATGGCGAAAAGATGTTCCGGATTATAGCCCCAGCTGTAGTCGCCACCGAATTCGTTGACCGGCATGAGCGCGATGACGTTGACCCCCAACCTTTGCAGATAATCAAGGCGGGCTACCGCGTCGTCGAAATTGGCCGGGCGGTCGTCACGGGGATTGGGGTCGTAAAAGCTCCCCACATGCAATTCATACATCACTTGCCGGTCCACCGGGATGCTCGGGCGGGGGCTGGATCCCCAGTCGAAGAGACTGTGGTCATAGATGACGGAATTGCCGTTGCGGACCCACACCGCCCGCGGGTCGTGCTTCCATGAGCCGGTGGTGTTACCGGGCCAGCGGAGAAAGTATTTGTATTCTTGGTTCGGCCGCGCCTCGGCCACCGTGGCCGTCCAATAACCCGTGGCGCTGTCCTTGGTCATGGTCCTATCCGCCCACCCGCTGAATTCCCCCCGCACCGCGACACTGGTCGCGTTGGGTGCCCAGACCCGGAACGTCACGCCGGTGATCGCCGCGCCGCTGCGGTTGACCACGGCACCCAGAGATGGTGATTGGGCTCCGGCGGTCGCGCCGAACAGGAGCAAGAAAAACAAAAAGCCGGTGGCGCGCATGCGGGGGACAAACTAGCCCGCAGAAGCAAGGGGGTCAAACGGGACGCCCTCCGAGAAGTTCACCAGAAACTTTGGGGCACCTCAATCTGGTCGCCGGGAAGCAGCACAACGTCCAGGGCGGGATCCTTGCGGACCGCTTTGATATCGACGATTTGCACCCCGCCGCGCCGGATGAGGCGGACCTTGCGCTGGTCGGCATATTCGGTGAAGCCGCCGCACGCGCTGATCGCGCCAAGGAGGGTAAGGTCCGAGGTGTATTCGACGCGCCGCGGTTGACGCACATCGCCGCTCACGTTGACGAAGCGCAGAGCGGCAGGAACGGTCACGGTGATCGACGGGTTGGTGTAAATCTCGCCGGCCCGATAGGCGGCTTCGATAGCGCTTTGCAAAGCGGCCTGACCCAGGCCGGCGGCGCGGACCTTGCCCACGTGGGGAAGATTGACAAAACCCTCCCCGTCGACGGTGTAAGTGCCGGTGATCAACTGCGTCTCCTCCGCCGGAACGCCGCCAATGCGAAGCTCGATGGTGTCTCCGGTGCGGAAGGCCGCATCGGAGGCGCGGAGGACCCCTGCGGAGACGAGAAACAGAAGAGAGCCGGCGGCGAAAAAGACCGGGAGACGGGAGGTCATTTTAGTAGTCATCTTCCAAACCGACTTTGGCCGGACGACGTGAGCGGGCAGGGGCTTTGGCATTCTGGGCCGCGCTTCCGTTCACTCCCTCCTGAGCCTTCTGCGGGGTGTAGTAGTAATTGTAGTAGTTGGTGTAGTACTCGTAATACTGGTCGTGGCGCACGTCCACGTTGTTGAGGACCACGCCGAGGATGTTGCCGCCGACATTGAGCACGGCTTGCTTGACCCGCTGGAGCATGGCTCGCGGGAAACGGCGGTGTTGCACGACGATGATGGTGAGGTCCAAGCCACGGACCAGGACCGAAGCGTCGCTCAGGCCGAGAATCGGGGGGGAATCGAAGAAGATAATGTCATAGCGGCTCTTGACCTGCGCAATAAGGTCCATCATGCGCTGCGAGTTGAGCACCCCGACCGAGTCGTAAGGCATTTTGCCGCTGGGCAGCAGCGAGAGATTGGGGACGGTAGTGGTTTGGACGAGGTCCTCCAGGTCGACGTCGGTGGTGAGGAAGTCACTCAATCCGATATCGTTGTTGATCTCCATCATGCGGTGCTGCCAGGGGCGGCGCATGTCCGCGTCGATGATGAGGGTGTTGTAGCCGCCCTGGGCGAAGGTGCAGGCCAGATTGTTCAAGGTGGTCGACTTGCCCTCGCCGGCTCCGCCACTGACGCAGGTCACCGTGTTGTGCTCGGCCGAGGGACGGTTGAATTCGAGATTTGTCCTCAAGATGCGGTAGGCCTCGATGTCCGCCACGGCTTCGGGGTGGGAATGGAGCAAGTTGATGTTTTTCGGCACCACGGCCAGCACCGGGACCTGGAGATAATTTTCCACATCCTCCATCGTTTTCACGCTGGTATCGAGATACTCGAGGAAGAAGGCTAGGCCGATCCCGACGATCAGGCCGACGGCTACGGCCAGCGCCATATTGAGCAGGACTTTGGGCTTGGAAGGGCCGGAGGACGGCTCCGCTTTTTCCCAGATGCGGGCCGGGTTCATCGGCATGCTGCGCTGCATGGTCTCGGTGGAGAGGCGCAATTCCGCGGCCTCCAGCACCCGTTTGGCCTGGATGTAGTTGTTCTTCGCCCGGGCATATTCCGAACCACGGGTCTTCGAGTCCCGCTGGTCCTCGCGGGCGGCATCGAGTTCCTCCTCCATTTTGGTCAGCGAGCGCTCGGTAATTTCAAGATTGGCCGCCAGGGTGCGTCGGATGCTGTTGACCTGATCGGAAAGTTGTTGCTCATAGGTCGCCTTCTTGGCGGCCAAGCTAAGGATCGTCGGGTGGCGTGGACCGAGACCGGATTGCAAGGCGCGGGCCAATTCGGAGCTGACCTCCTGGTATTGCGGGAGAATGGTGGTGACTGTCTGATCTTCAATCTCAAGAGTCGGCAGCGAACGCATCAGCTCGTCGCCGGAAAGTTTTTCGATCTCGATGTATTTGGTCCGGAGGTTGGAAGCCATCATCCGGGCCTCGCTGACCTGCGCTTCTTGCTGCTGCAAGACGGTCTCCTGAGACTGCATGGGGTCTTCGAGGCTGTCGGGATTGAGGTCCGTGATGCCCAACTCGGTGCGGATACGCCCCATTTCTTCGTTGGCCTCCTGGACCTTGGCGCGCTGTTTGTCCACCTCATCTTCCAATGTGGCAAGGGAACCGGAGAGAAGTTTTTGCTGATCTTCAATACGCTTGCGCTGGTATTCCTGAGCGATGCTGTTGGCCAGGTCCGAGGCTTCCTGCGGATCCGTGCTCTCGACGCTGATTTGCAGCAGATTCGTGTTACGCACTTCGCGCACGTCGATCATGCTGCGCAGCTTGAAGTAGGCTTGCTCGCGGCTGCGGATACCGAACTCCTCGCTCCAACGCTCGAGGAGTTTCATCGAGTCGATCACCGGGTAGAGCATCTCCTTCCGCTGGATGATCTGAAACTGCGTGGTGGCAAACCGGGGATCCATTCCCATACCGCCTTGGTAGCCTTCGGTGAAAATGCGAATTTTTTGCTCGTTCTGCTCGACCTCGATGATGACGTTCGATTCATACTGGCGCGGCATGAAGTAAGTCGTGATGCCGGCAGTAACCACGACGAGGAGGAAAGCGAGAATGATGATCGGCAGCCGTAATCTGATGACGCGCCAGTAATCGAGAAAGTGCAGCTTGGCTTCCTGCACGGGATGGGTATCGCGTTCGCTCATGACTTTATAGGGACCATGCAAGGTAGCAGCCCTCGCCTCCGCTGCAAGGAAAAGCTCCCCCTTGCCGCCCTTAAGTCCCTGCCCTCCATGAACCGCTTGCTGAAACTCCGTCTTTCAAGCACAACTCTGATGGCGGCGCGGGGTTAAATCGCGAACATATGAGCTCGAACCGCCTCTTTCTACCCGGCCTGTTGGCCGTCATCGCACTCTTTTGGGTGGCCTGGCAAATTTATGCCGGCTGGGGCCTGGTTACCTTGGATCTCCGCGATGCCCCGCTGGCCAAGGCGATAACCGCGATCAGTCGCCAAGGCGGCATCGAAATCGTCTCCAACCTCGACCCCTCGACCCCGGTGACGATCAAAGTGAAACGCGTCGCGCCGGTCGAGGCCCTCGACATTGTCGCCGTCCGCACCGAGGCCTCATGGCAATTGGCCTACTTGGGCGCGCCGGAGGCAGGAGCCATCGATGATGTCCTGGGCGTGTTCCGCGCGGGCGGCGAAACAACCGGTTGGGCGTCCTTCGATGCCGGCGGTTTCAGTCTGGTCGCGCCCCAATCCGGCGAGGCCCTTGATTTGCGCGGCACTTTTTGGACCCCTTCCGAGCCGGGCGGGTTGTCCGCCCTGCTTGACGAAGCGGCCCAGAAAACGGGCGTCTTTCTCGCTGCACCGGCGGACTGGAAGCCGTCGGTCAGCGCACCGCAAGCAGCCCCCATGGCCGTGGCCATGCCGCGCCTGTTCCGTAGTGCCGGCGGGGTCGCCCGCGAAGTTTTTCTCCTGCGCGCCCGTCCTTCGCGCGACGACGACATGGGCGGCGGACGCGGCGGCGCGTGGATCGGGAAACCCACCGGCGGTGGGCAGCGTGGCGGCGGGTGGATGCGGGCCATGGGCGACTTGCAGAACACGGCGGCCCGTGCCGAAGCCCAAATCGCCCTGCTCCCGGAGAGCGAGCAAGAAAGAGCCCGCGAAGACGTCCGCTTGATGGGGGAATTCTGGCGCGAAATGCGCGACCTTCCTGAAGAGGAGCGGCCGGCCAAAGCCCAAGAGTTTTTCAGTCGCCCCGAGGTGGCCGATCGGATGGACGAACGCCGCATGGCCCGCGAAGCCAAAATGACGCCGCAGCAGCGTGTCGAGCGTTCCAAGCGATACTTCGAGCGCAAACAAGCGGCCAAAGCAGAGCAGAACCGCGGCTCGTGAAATCTCCCGCCTTCACCCTCGTCGAACTGTTGGTGGCCGTGGCCATCCTCGCCATTCTCGCCTCCATCGCCACCCCGGCCATCGGCTCGATGATCGAACGCGGCCGCTCGGCCAAGTGCCTCGGAAATCTCCGTCAAATCGGTGTCGCCGTGCAGCAATACGTGAGCGAGAACGACTACCGCTTCCCGCCGATTGAAACGGTACCGCCCTCGCTGGGCAATGAAGGTCGGTCCGCCCTCGAAACACTCGGACCCTACGGCATCAACCTCGGCACGCTGACCTGCCCGAGCGACGTGGCGGGTCCGGACACCGTGGCCCTATACGGCTCGAGCTACCACTTCTCACCGGTCCTGCAGGACGAACTCGCCTCCAGCGTCAACATCTACGGGCGCCGCGGCATCTTCCGAATTCCCAATGTCGGCCGTCTGACCGTCTGCACCGATTACCAAGCTGTCCATGCCAGTTCGGGAAGGCTGGGCATGAACGTGCTCAAAGCCGACGGCCGCGTCATGCAGCGCTGAGGAAAAAGCCGGCAGTCGGATTCGAACCGACGACCGCCTGATTACAAATCTCTTTGCCGCAATGTTTACAGTGTAGAGCTAAGTTGCCGCGCGCCAGAGGTATATGCCGCGCTTCATGCTTATTGCCAGTGGTTTATGAAACAACTCAAAGTGTTCTAAGGTGCTAACTGGTACAATAAGCCGACATAAAAGGTGTGGCAGAAGTGGCGCAGTGGCGATAGGTTGGCTGCGCCATGAAAGCACAATCCCCACACCAACGCTCCGGAGTTGACCGCACCTCCGCCAAATATTGGGCAGAGCGCGTTTATCATCGAAGCTGGGAAAAAGAGGGCCAACTGGTCGAGGCCAACTCCTATTACGTCCGCATCAAGCATCACGGCCAGCGACGCGATATCAACCTGCTAACCGGCGACAAGGCCGATGCGGCGAAACGAGCCACAGCATTCTACGCAAGGCTCATTGGACAAGGCTGGGATGCAGCGATGGCTACAGTGCGTGCGCCCGGGCAGGCGCCGAAGACCAAGTCCTGCACGGTCGGCGACTACATTAAGGCGGCGCGTGGGCATTTCCAGGGCCTAGGCACAACCTTTGAAGATTACGCCCGCAACTTTCGGCTCATCGTCCTTGAGGCGCTCAAGGTGTCTCCAGCCGACATTGAGGAACGCGCGCTGATAACTGGGCGCCGCATGGCCTTGCGCGAGCTACGGAGGGCGCAGAAGGAGAAACGCGCGGATGTCCCGCCAAGGCTACGATATCGCGGTTTATCCAAACAGGAGCAGGGATGGATTGAGGCGCGCGCCTACCAGCGTCTTGATGAGGCCGTAAGCCGGCTTCGCTGGGATCACCGCAAAGAGGGTCGCAATGCGTGGGCCGCAGCAGCCGAGGCTGTGCTGTTGTCAAAGGTGACGCCAGCCGTGATCAACAGATGGGCCACCGCAAGAATCAAAGCCGCCGAAGCCAAGAATCCAACCGTGCGCAAGAGGGCAAAGGTATCAGTCGAAACAATCAAACGGCAGGCAAGGTCGCTATTCAGCGAAAAGAAGATCCTCAAGCATGTCCGCACCGAAATCCCAAATCTGCCAGAGGTCCTGCCGTTTGAGGGCGTGGAGCGCGAGACCACGAGAGTTAAGCGCTTCCGGCCACAGGTGGGACTGGCAGAGTTGATGTCTGCCGCGACCACAGAACTGGCGGGCGACCGCGAGGCAATGAAGGCTTTTCTTTTAGGCGCGTTCGGCGGCTTGCGTAAACGGGAGATGGACGCGCTGACTTGGGCAAAGGTTAACACGAAACGCAATCTGCTTTTGGTCGAAGTATCGGAGCACGGGCGGCTGAAGACCGAAGACAGCGAACGCGAGCTGCCGCTCGCACCGGAAGCGATGGAATTTCTTGCTCAGTGCCAGAAGCTCGACCGCGCCACACGCGGCGACTTTGTTATCAAAGGTGCTCACAGCATCGGGCAGCGGAGTCGTGGCTACCGCTGCCAAAAAGTCTTCGAACGACTGATAATCTGGTTGCGAGACCAAGCCGTTGACGATCCCAAGCCAATACACTACCTGCGCAAGCTGGCCGGGGAAACGCTTGCGGAGCAGGCCGGCATCTATGCCGCATCGAGCTACCTCGGGCATTCCAGCGTGAAGGTCACTCAGGAGTACTACGCAACCGGCCGGCCGACAGTGGCGCCCGACATGAATCGGCTGATGGGGCGCAAGATCATCATCTTCCCCAACGGCGAGCAGAAGCCGGACAAGCCGAAGCGGCGCAAGGCCGGCTAATGCGATGCAGCAGCTTGTCACCATCAACGAAGCAGCGGCACAGGTCGGCGTGTCACGCCGCACAATGGAACGCTGGATCGCCTCGGGCAACGTGAGATACGGGCGGATCGGGCCGCGCACGATCAGGCTCTACGCGACCGACGTTGCAGCGATGAGGCGCAAGCGGAAGCCAAGGCAATCAGCCGGCAAGAGCAAGAGCTGACAACAACGCCGGCAGGCAGGCAGACCGGGCGCCTCACCGCGTCCGGTCTTTTCTTTTGTGCGAACGATGTGCGAAGGGGGTAGCCGGCGGGGGGGGCGTCAGCGAATCTGCGAACATTGAATCCCGCGGACCGAAACCGACAGCCGAAAGTTTGGGCAAAAGCTATGACAGACTCTGCGTTGCTCTACCGCCGGCGCCTCGCCATCCACAGGGCTCCGGCTCCGGCCATGAGAAGCAACGCGTAAGTCGAGGGTTCAGGGACAGTGGCCATACGGAAACCGATTTCAGCATTCTCGGTCCTGGGGTCGATGTTGTCATGATAGAATGACTCCATCCGCGAGTAATTGTTGGCCCAGCCTCCCCCGCGTCGCCCACGCCCGGAACTGACCACGGCATCATTCCACTCCGCCACGTTGCCACCTTGATCAAAAGTGCCATAAGCACCGGGGCTGGTGCTGAACACGCCGACATCGGTCAGGTAGTTCTGCGCGGTGGAGTAGTTCGGCTGAAGCGTGACGGCGAATACTCCAGTGTAATAGTTGGCCTGGTTGGCCAACCCGCCGATGAAGTTGCCTGGGGAATCTACGCTCTGCGTCGGAAAACGCCAGTAGCCGGCATTGGTGCCGCCACCCTTGTAATACGCCGCCTTATACCACTCATCCTCGCTGGGAATCCACCAAGTTGCCCCGGCGTTCTTGGTGATGATGCCTGCTGTCGCCCCATTGAGCGTGTAAGCCCCCGTCTCGGTACTCGCCCCAACGGTCGCACCATTGTTCATCCAATTGGCAAAACGCGCCGCGTCAAACCAATTCACGTAGGAGATTGGGCGGCTACCGCTGCCGAGCGCCGAGTAGGAAAAACTTCCACTGCTCTCGACTTTGGTGATTCCGGCACTATTCAGATCTGTTGCCATTCGCGCGTTGTAGAGCCCGTAAGGGTCGTTCGTCGCGGCCACGGCGTTCAGGAATGCGGTGTACTGCCCGATCGTCACCTCGTATTTGCTTATATTGTAATCGTAAACCACCCTTCCGTAGCCCGTGTTATCGACCGCATTGCCCTGATCGCCTACAGCCACAGTCTGGATCGTCACCAGCGGTTGAGCTTGGAGGCTGGAGGTGAAGATGAGCGCGAAAAACAACACCGCAGCAGCGAAGGATGAGCTATCGAACCTCACGGAGAAAAAACTAATCGGAACTTCCCCATTGGCAATCCACAAACCAGCCCCGATTCCCGAGATCTCCCGCTTGTCCCTGCCGGTCAACCTGTTGCTTTACCGCCGTCTCCTCGCCATCCACAGCGCTCCGGCGGCAGTCATGAGGAGGAACGCGTAGGCAGAGGGCTCAGGAACAGGTAACACATCAGCTATTGTCGTGCCCAGACGGATTTCGTCGATGCTGCGGTCCGGGCCGTCATACTTGTTCATGAAAAAGGAGTTGTTGGTCCCTGGATCGACCCAATTCCCGGTCACGTTGAACAGAGGTGTCCCGGGACTGCCGGTCAGCAGCGGATCGAGCCAGACCTCGAGGCGGTCCTGATTGGCTGTGTCGGAGAAGGTGATCCGGCCGAGAACGAGGTACGAGCCGGTGTAGTAGTCCGTGCCGGGGACGTT
>CAMBSX010000070.1 GCA_945870655.1 Chthoniobacter flavus
ATGCCCCCTACCCCGAAGATCACCACTGATTCTCCCGCTTTAACCTTGGCATCATTATTGATGATCCCGAAACCCGTGGTGAGCGTGTCGGCGAGGAGACAGCACAGCTCGAAGTCAGTGTCGGGCGGAACTTTGGTCAGGCGGTTTTCGGAAATAATGGCGTATTTTTGGAATGTGGTAATCGACCCCGCATTAACCTCTCGTCCGTTCCACTTGTAGACCGAACCGCCGGCATCGATTCCCGCTCCCGGACGCCAGTGGCAGACCACCCGGTCACCGGGCGCAACACGCGTCACATCGGAGCCAACCTCGAGGACGATGGCTCCAGCTTCGTGACCAAGCAAGTGGGGGAGAAACTTGTCTGGCCCCTTAACCCCATCGATCTCCCCGATCTGGGAACCGCAGACCCGCGTGGCATGGATTTCCACGAGTACTTGTCCGCGCTTGAGGGCGGGCACCTCGACCTCATCAATGACCAGCGACTTGCGCTGCTCGACCAGAATGGCGGCTTGGGTTTTCAAGGGAAGGTTTTAGCCACGGATGGAGGAGCCTATTATTCTGTTTCGTCGGCTGACACCGCCGAAATCAAGGCAGGTCAGGACCCCCAGCATCGTCGCCAAGATTAGAGTTGGAACCGATTCCAGCTGGTTTAGGGCAAACAGAAACACGATAGGATTCTTCTAAAATCTCAGACCAAGTCGCGTGCTCGAAAGCGGGAGCAAGGCCACCTTTTTGGCTTGGAAGCTCTCGGAAGCGAGTCAGCTTCCCATCTGAAGACTATTGCCGGAGATTCATTTCGGCCCACGCCCTTTCGCCTCTTTTGCGGGCAATCGCAGTTGTCCCAGAAGATTCTCCGGGATGTCGGCCAGATGCTTGTCGCGGTAAACCAGATTGAAGCCGTTAGCTTTCGCGCACGCCACGATCAACAGGTCCGTCAAAGGAATGCGGGTGCCGAGCGCCTCCCGGATAGCGAGAGCCTCTCGGCCGACTTTTTCATCGACTGGTAACGGACTACCCAGAGCGACCCGGTAAATTGAGAGAATGCGCGTTTTCTCTCTCGTTGTGTAAGCGGAGCGGTTCAAAAAGATCTCAAGCTCGACCCAAGTCAGGATGCAGATTGCCAGCTTATCGCCACTAGTCTCAAGCAGACGTTCGACCACTTCGCAGCCACTCTCCTGCAGCAAATGCGCCAGCAGTGCGGAGGTATCGATGAGGTAACGCTTTTTCAAACCTCGCGGTCATGCGCCCGCTGCCAAGCCCGATCAGCTTCATACTCAGCCTGCAGCTTGGCGGCCGCGTTCTTGTTGCCCGTGGCGATTTTCTGCGCTTCACGAAGCCGCGTCACTGCATCCGGCAAGACTCTGGCTACAAGAGTTTTGGCTTTGGAGTCAGGCAACCACTCCAATCTGGTGCCCGTCTTTATACCATGGCGCCGCGCCAATGCGGCAGGAATGGTGGTTTGCAGCTTCCCAGTGACAAGTGAGCTTGGGAGGAGGGAACTGGCGCAATCCATATCAAGGGCAGTTTAAATCAAGGATTAGTGATGTCAAGGGAGCTCGCTTCAGCCACTAACTCGCGTGCTTCCAGCTCCCCGCTCCACGATCACTCAAAATAAATAAAGCTGTGATCGCCGGTGTAGCCGGTTTGTTTGAACCACCATCGCCACTCGTCCGGGGCAAAAAAGGCGCGGCAGGTCAGTTGCCAATAAAGCAGGTTGGCTTTCTCCGATTCGTTGCGCCAGCTCTCAACGCATAGGTAACGGTGCTTCTTCCCGACGCGCATCATCTCGCGAAGGGCGCGGTCGAGGTCGTAACAGGGCAGGTTGTGGATCGTGTTGATAGAGAAGACAAAGTCGAATTCCCCCTCCGCAAAAGGCAACTCGGACGCATGACCTTCGATCAAGCAACTCTTAATCTCCGTCTTGGCGTGCTCAAGGGCATAACGGCTGATCTCGAGGCCGGTTACCTGCAAACCGGGCACCGCTTGGGTGAGATCGTAGAGGAGGAAGCCCTTGCCGCAGCCGATATCGAGGACTTTGTCCCCGGCCTTTAGCCCATAATGGCTGGCCATCAGATCGGCTACCTTGCGCCACCGGCCGTCGTAGTTCATGCCACCGTAACCGGTGCGGCGGTCGCCATCCCAGTATTCAACATCCCATTTGAGCGCCAACTCCGCAGCCTTGGCCTTGGGGAAATCCGGGTCGTTGACCCTCGCGAGATAGTCACGCGTGGTCGCCTTGTGTATCGGCGCAATAAAATCGACGTAGGACATGCTCTTTAGCTAAGTGCGGACGCGAGGCGCTGGGTCATATTCTCCACGGTCAATCCGGCCCACTCTCGGGCAGACGACTGATGCGTTGTCGCATGAAGAAACTCGTCTGGCGTTCCGAAGGTGACGAGTCTTGCCTTGGCCCGCGCGGGTTGGGCAGCAAGCCACTCGGCAGTTGCCGTCCCGAGGCCACCGAATACGGAGTGCTCTTCTAGCGTGGCCACAACTTTGGCCGATGTGAACACGTCCCCCAGCAGTTTTGTGTCCAGAGGCTTGAGCGACCCCATGCTGGCAACGCCGCAGCTGACACCCCGACTCTCAAGTTGCGTTGCCGCTTCCACGGCCAGCGGCAGGGTGTTGCCCAGTGCGAGAATCCACACCTCTTTGCCTTCGCGAAGGCGCAAGGCTTTCCCAATGGCAAACTCGGGCTCTGTGTCGTGCACAACCGGCTCGCCCTTCTTGCCAATGCGGATGTAGACAGGGCCGGGATAATCCAAGGCGGCATGCAGCGCCGGGCGCAGTTCTTTCTCGTCCCCTGGAGCAAGCACAACCAAGCCCGGGATCAAGCGCAGCATACCCATGTCTTCGACCGAGTGGTGGGTCGATCCGAGTGAGGAGTAGGAGAGACCGGCTCCCGTTCCGACAAGGATAACACGTTGATGATGGTAGCCTAGATCGAGACGAATCTGCTCAATGACGCGATACGTGAGGAAGGAGGCGATCGTATAACAGACCGGCTGTAATCCGCTCGCCGCCATTCCGGCGGCAATGCTCACCATGTTGGCTTCGGCCACCCCGCAATTGAAGAAGCGGCCCGGAGAGACGTCTTTGAATTTGTCGAACAGACGATTTCCGATGTCGCCCGAAAGCAAAACCATGTCCTCGCGCTGCTGCGCTATCTTGGTGATTTCGTCCGCAAAGGCGTTACGCATAGGAAAAGTTAAAAGTCAGAATGCAGAATGATGAATGCACAGTCAGCTTCTGCGGGCGGTTTTGATGCCCGTGACAAATATCGCGATTAGCACGCGGGTCTCTTCGAGTAGAGGCAGCGCAAGCTTGGCGGGCTGGACGACGTTTTCTTCGGAAAGTAGATCCAGCCAGTATTCGGATTCGCCGAGTTCCTTCAGGCAATCGCCCATTTTGGCGATAAACTCAGCTTAGCTTCGAGCCCTGGATGCTTCCCGATAGTTTGCTCCTACCGGCGTCCCACTGGGAAGGACCGGTTTGCCCAAGACTTGCGCGACAACCGATTTTGGCAGGCGAGAAAAAGCCGGATGATGCGTCGATCCTAGAGCTCTGTTCTATCGGCAAGATCTGCTTTTCCATATTGCATTCTGCCTTCTGCACTCATCATTCCACCCCAAGTTCCTTGCGTGCCGCCGCCAGCTCTTCCGCATTGGGAATCCGGTAGTGCCAGTTGTTGTCGTCTTCCATGAACGACACGCCGCGTCCTTTGATAGTGTGAGCGACAATCGCCAAAGGCTTGGTTCGATCCGGCAATTCGCCACGGACTAGAGCGGCGCGGATTTGACCGAAGTCATGCCCGTCGACTTCGTAACTCTCCCAGCCGAAGGCTTCCCATTTGTCGCGCAGCGGGGCCAGTGCCATGACTTCCTCGCTGCGCCCGGTGGCCTGCCATTTGTTGTAGTCGACGAGTACAGTGATCGAACCGAGTTTTTGGGCCGCGGCAAACATGGCGGCTTCCCACACACTGCCCTCGTTGCACTCGCCGTCGCTCAGCAAAACCACCGTGCGATAGTCATGCTTTTGGATCCGTGCGGCCAAGGCCATGCCGATTCCCACGGACAAACCGTGGCCGAGAGAACCGGTGGCCCATTCCACTCCCGGCGCACAGTGCGGAGCAGGTTGCTCGGCGAGGGCCGCACCGTCTTTTGCGTAGTCCGCCAAAAGCTGCGGCGAGAAGAACCCGCGGCGGCACAAGGTGATATAAAGCGCCGGGGCCGCGTGACCTTTACTCAAGATGAAACGGTCGCGGTCGGCAGAGTCAGCTTTCTTTGGGTCTATCCGCAAAAACCCCCAATAAAGCGCAACCAGCAAGTCGATGCACGAAAGAGACGAACCGAGATGGGGTGTCTTGGCACGATGCGACAACTCGATGACTTCGCCGCGCAACTCCGCCGCGACGTGTTTCAGTTTCGTGTGGTCCATCGTCACGCGGGATCGCGGTTGAGGAGGGCCATGCCACTTTTGAGCAGAACGGTCTTCGAGATCGGTACGCGGTTGCCGACGATTTTCACCGCCTGTGAGCCAGCGAGTTGTCCGAGGAAAGTCGTGAGATCGACAGGCAGGCCATTCCTTGCGGCCAAGGCCATGACCGAAAAAAACGCGTCCCCTGCCCCGATGGTGTCGGTGATATCGTCGCCCAGAGGCGGGCAGGCTGCGGCGTGACCCTTGGCATCAATCCCGATCGTTTGGACCGCCCCGCGGGTGAGCCATCCGGCATGGGAGACGAGCTGCGTGCGAAGCTTGTCAAGTTCGGCACTGAAATCGACATGGCGGTGTCCGCAAGAGAGCAGGAGTTCCTGCTCATCGAGGGAGAAGACATCGGCACGGCGGTATTGACGCGAGATAATGTTGAAGCCGTGGTTGTTGGAATTGGTCTGGCAGTTGAGGGCGAGAAAAACACCGCTGTCCTGCAGGAAGTCGCGGACTTCTTGCTGCATGAGGCCGTGTCCGAAGTCGGCCAGGACCACGACATCGCAGTTTTTGATCTCGGCTTCCAAACGCCCGAGGACGCGATCAACGACCGACTGCAAGGGCGGTGTGGCGTTGACGTAGTTCACGGAGAAAAGCTTGCTGAGGTCTTTGCCCTCGCTGACCGGTTCGACGTAGCGCTGTTTGATGATCGAGACAAAATCGGGATCACGGACCGTTGCGTCGTCCTGCGTGGGCAGAAACATGCGCAAAGTCGGTTCGAGCCAGCCTTCGGTGCCGAGGAGGGAGACCAACCGGACGTTCGGCGTGAACTGCTTGATGTGCCGATAGACCGCCAGAGCCCCCCCGGCGTGGGCTTCCTCTTCAAGGTAGCGACCGGAAATGATGCGGTTTTTCGAAGTGAGGCCTTGGACTTTGACGAAAGCGTATTTATCGAGAATGGTGTCGCCGACAACCAGCACGCGGAGCCCCGCAAAGCCGGCCACAGCATCCGCCAGGTCCTGAGGGGTAACGTGCGTGGCCAGTTGTCCGCAAAATTCGGAAACCTCGGGATTGGCGGTTTCGAAGTGACGGTTGATCAGGCGGGTTGAGCTGAAGACGACCTCCCCCAAATAGCAGACCTCGCCCCCGTGCTTCTGCGCCGTGGCGACATCGTCATGGATGTTACCAGTGACGTCATTGGCCGCGTCGGCGTATTCGGTGCCCTTGCAATAAATGTTCGGCTTGACCGTTTCGATCGCCTCGACCGCGGCGGTGTGCGGAACGAGCACAACGTAATCGACGCACTCGAGTGCAGCCAGTGTGCGGGCACGGAGCGCGTCGTTGAAATAGGGACGGCCTGGTCCCTTGTTGACGTGTTTTTCGTCGGTGACCGTGACAACAAGGACGTCACCAAGCTTTTTGGCGTCTTCGAGGTGAACAATGTGTCCGGGGTGGACGAGATCGAAAGTGCCGTGGCACTGCACCAAGCGCTTGCCTTCGCCGCGCAACTTGTCGAAAAGCGCGGGCGCTTCGGCGAAGGGAATGATCTTCTCGGAGGCCATCAACGGGCGAGATAATCGAGGCAACCGGCGTCGCGTCCAACCTCCATGAACTTCATGTTGTAGTGTTCGGACGCGTCGATGTCGGGGAATTGGCCGGACTCTAACACCTTGCGAAGATGAGCCACCTCCTGCTTGATGCTGCTCACCGGTTTGTATCCGAGATCGCGCAAGATGCGGTCCGAGGAAATATGGTAGTCGCGGTGGTCCGTGGCATCGGTCACTTCTATTTTGACCTTCAGGTCGGACAGCTCGGACTGGATGATTTTGGCGATGTCGATCACCTTGTGGTTTTCGAAGCCGAAGTTGAAAGTGCGGCTGTTGATCTTTTCGACCGGTGCTTCGAGCAAGATGCCGTAGAGATTGATCATGTCGGTCATGCCGACATTCGGACGGCGTTGCTGCCCGCCGTGCACGGTGATGACTTTCTTGCGGAGGGCGTCGGCGGTGAGTTTGTTCACGGTCAAGTCAAAGCGCTGGCGCGGTGAATAGCCGCAGATGGTGGCCGGGCGGACATTGACCGCGCAGAAATCCGGCCCAGCCGCTGACATGACCAGCCATTCAGAAAGGGCTTTGTATTTCGAATAGTAGGTCAGCGGCTCGGGTTCGAGGTGTTCGTTGATTTCCGACTCGGTCCGTGCCCCGAAGACACTGGACGAGGAGGCATTGATGAAACGATTCACGCCGGCCTCTTTGGCCAAAGCGAGCAGCATGCCGACAGCGTCGAAATTCACCTGACGGGTGAGCACTTCGTCGATGTCGCCGGTCGGATCATTGGAGATCGCGGCGAGATGAATGACCGCTTCGCGCCCCGCCAGCGCTTCGCGCACCTTGGCTGCCGCGCGCAAATCACCGCGGACCAAACTAAAGCGCTTTGCCCATGCGGGCCAACTCGGGTCGGCCTTGAGAGCGTCGAGGCCCGCCTCGGTGTAGAGCATGAGATCGAGGACGCGGACATCGTGCCCGAGGCCGAGAAGATGCGGGACGAGCCGGCTGCCAACGTAGCCGAATCCGCCAGTGACTAATATTTTTGACATGGAAAAGAAAATTTAGAGTTCAGAATGCAGAATGATGAGTGGCGACCTACCTTGGTGCAGAGTTTTTAACCACGGATAACACAGATATTTAAAGGAGAAGCAAGCGAGGCCAACATTCGGGGACATTTTGCGTTCCGCATTTGGCATTCATCACTTTCCTCACGCTTTGTGAATGTAGTTCTTGGGTTGCTCGCGGAGGGTGTCTAGGTTGGCGTCGATCCAACGCTTGGTGTCGGCGATCCCCTCCTCCAGCGAGACGCGATCCTGCCATCCAAGTTTGGTGCGGGCGAGACTCGCGTCGAGGAGGTAGGCGGAGTCTTTTCCGGGCCGATCGGCTACGATTTCGGCAAAGTCTTCGAATTTCACACCGGCTTGGTCGCACATGAGCGAGACGAGGTCGCGGATGGCAATCGTCCGCTTGGTCGAGAGATGGAAAACTTGGCCCGGCTCGCCGTCCAGCGCGGCACTGAGGGTTCCGACCGAGACATCGTCGATGTGGATGAAGGAGCGCACCGAGTGTCCACCACCATGCAGTTGGAGCTTCTGTCCGAGCGCGAGAAAGAGAAGGGTCCGCGGGACGATGCGGTAAAGTTGCTGCCCCGGACCGAAGACATTGGCCGCGCGGGTGAAGACGGCGGGGAAGTCGTATTGCCGGATAAAGGTCTGAAGATGAAGGTCACACGCGGCGCGCGAAGCGGCATAGGGCGTGCTTGGGCGGAAGGGTGCGTCTTCCCGCACGTCGCCGGAGCAACTGCCATAGACCTCGGGGGTCGAGACGTGGACGTATTTTTTAAGGCCCGGCATTTTGCGGAGTGCATCATGGAGGCGCACGTTGGCTACCACATTGGTCTGATACCAATGGTCCGGATGCTCCCAGCTTTCAGCCACCATGCTTTGCGCGGCGAAGTTGACCACACGGGACGCTTTGAAGTCGGCGATGGCGTCAACCAGTTCAGCGGTATGGAGATTGAGGTCAAGTTGGGCGAAACGAAAGCGGGACAGTTCTTCCGGTGTCCGTTGCCAGCGCGAAGGCAGGAAAACCTCGTGCGCCTCGGGCGAACGGCTCGTGCCCAGGACCTCCCAACCTTCCCGCAAGCAATGCGAGACGAAGCTTGCCCCCGAAAACGAGTTGCTTCCGATGACCACCACCCGCTTCGCACCGCTCATGGGGAGGAGGTCTCGGCGGGCTGTTCGGGCCTCGTGGCGGAACCGGGACGGAAGCGACCCTGCTCCAGCCCTAGGAGACGATACCAGAGTTCTTCCACCCGGTTGCGGTAGGTGCCGGAGTTGCGTTGCCAGCTGACCGCCACCGCCAGCTCAAGTCGCCGGCGTTCGGTTTCGGGGATATCCGTGCGCGCTTGCCGGTCGGGGACCACGCCCGCGAGCGGAACACCAAGTTTGACCAGTCGCTGCATATGGCGATCTCGGTCGTCAAGAGCCTCCTGTAGAATTTGCGCCAACGTTGCGGCCTTGCTGTAAACTTCGTCGTCACCGGGACCGGTCTTTTCTCCTTCGAGGCGGAATTCGGACTGCAAATCGGCGAGGCTCTCGCTGCTGTAACCGGTGACCCCGGTTTCGAGCGGCGCGAGGATCGGGTCGATGAAGGGCGCTAGCTTGGTGCTCGGCGCTTCCCCTTGGAGCGGCCGGGATGCCGGACGCCCTTGCTGCAAGAACCAGGTGAAACCGAGCGTGGCGACCAAAAGCAAACCCAGCACCCAGAGCCAAGCCTTGGCATTGCCGTCCGGGCGGGACCGCGGCAGGTCATCCATGCGCACAGCCTCGCGAAACGATGAACTGCTGCCGCGTCGGCGGCGTCCGGGAGATTCAGACCCGGATGAGGAACGGCGCCGACGATGGCGGGATGGTTCGGGAGAGCCGGGAGGCGGGACGGGCGGGCTGTGGTCGTCGAAGATCATGTGGGTGGATTTAGGCATGCTGCCGCCCTTGGCCGCGGAGAGGACTCCATGACCCGGCGACAGCTGGTTGTTCAGACTGCGTGATAGAAATTTTTAGTTGCCCGCCGCCGCGGGTCGTCCCGCAAGCGGGTGCACCTTGCCGGGCACGACCCGTCCCAGAGTGACCTCGACCTCGCGCTGAGTCCCGAGCAAATCGAGCAGCACCGCGACCCGCTCCTTGGCCGGCATGACGCGGGTGACCACGGCGCGCAAGCCTTTGAAGGGCCCGTCGAGGACGGTTACTTCGTCTCCGGGCACAACTTCGGAAGAGACCTCGACAACCTCATTGTCGCGGGCAAACTGCCGGAGCTCCCCGATGATCTTGTCCTCGACCACCGCGGGTTCCCCGCCGAAGCCGACGACCTTATTGACCCCCATGGAGGAAGCCACCAGACGGGCATGCGTGCAGTAAGGGAAGCGGGCAAAAATGTATCCTGGAAAGAGCGCTTCCTCGAACCACTTTTTGCCGCTCACCGTGACCCTCTGGAAGCGAAGCAAAGGGGAAAAGACCTCGAGATCCGCCTGGGCGCGCAGGAGTTGCGCGGCCAGTTTCTCGTGCTTGGGCTGCGTCTTGAGGCAGAACCAGAGGAGTTCGGTGGACTCAATAACGGAGGAATAAGCCATGGAAATGGTCGGGTTTAGAGCAAGATGGCAGGGCAGATACAATAGGGGCTAAGTCTCTATACCATGATCGGCACCGTTCGACACGTCCGATATGGCCGTTCCGGTTGCCCCCGAGGCATCATCGGTGAGCGCGCCCGGAGGGTCGAGCCCGTGACGGCAGGTGTCCGGGCCGCCCCGGCGCACGGAACGCTTGGCCAGCGGAACCCCCGGGCGGCAACCCATGGTCGCCGTCCAAAACCGCTTCTCCCCACTCCAAACTCTGCTCCCGCCAAGTCTTGGCATCCGGCCGAGTTCACGACTCCCGATTTTCCCGCTTGCCTCCTGCCATCGCCTCCTGCCAACTTACCCGACTGTTTCGATCGGCCCCGCCAGGGATCACCGACCACGAAGCAGCAACCGAAACCGGAACCGAGGTATCCAAAGAAAGAGACCCTGTGCCGTTGGCGCAGGCCCCATATTATGACGCAAGTCCAAGAACTGATCGCCAAGGCGACCAAACACTTCAAAGAAGGCAGTATTGTCAAAGGCCGCATCCTGGAGGTTCGCCCGCGCGAATTTCTGGTCGACATCGGCTACAAATCCGAGGGTACCATCCCCTCTGTCGAGTTCGACGATCCCGCCGAGGTCGCCGTCGGTGATGAAATCGAAGTCCTCCTCGTCCGTCTCGAAAACGACGAGGGTATGGTCATTCTCTCCAAAGAAAAAGCGGCCTACCGCCAAAACTGGGACAAAATCAGTGCGGTCTTCGAAAAAGAGGGCATCATCAAGGGCCGGGTCAAGGCCGTGGTCAAAGGAGGCCTTTTGGTCAACATCGGCGTGGAGGCCTTCCTCCCCTCCTCCCAGATCGACATCATCCCGCCGAAGGACCTCAACCAGTTCG
>CAMBSX010000071.1 GCA_945870655.1 Chthoniobacter flavus
CAGGTCAAGGCGTTGGAGAAGCGTCATGCGGTCCGGTTGATCGAGCGTGGCAAAAAAAGTTTTTCCCTCACCGCCGAGGGGGTGGTTTTTTTGGGGGCTTCGCGCGAGATCCTTACAGTGGTCGACGGCTTGGAAACTCGACTGCGGGAATTGAGCGAGGTGATCGCCGGCGACCTGGCGCTCGCCGCGGTGCTCAGTGTCGGACTCCATGAGTTGCCTCCTTTCACCCGCCAATTCACGCGTCTTTATCCGCAGGTGAAAATCCGGACCGATTACCTCCGCTCCGCCGAGGTCTATGCGGCGGTGCTTTCCGGTGGAGCCGAGGCGGGGTTGGTGGCCTTCCCTGCGCCGCGGCGCGGTCTGGAGTCCGAGGTTTTGTGGCGCGACCGCATGGTGATGGTTTGCGCCCCCTCGCACCGGTTGGCGCGGCGGGCACGGGTGCCCTTGAGCGAACTGGCCGCGGAAAAATTCATCGCCTTCGCGGCCGACCTGCCGACGCGCAAAGCGCTCGACCGGGCCTTGCGCTCGGCGGGGGTCACGGTCCGTCCCGAGCGGGAATTCGACAACATCGAGACGGTCAAGCGCACGGTCGAGATCGAGGGTGCTGTTTCCATTCTTCCCGAGTCGGCCCTGGCCAATGAGCGGCGCGCGGGCTCGCTTATTCCGGTGGAGATCGCGTCGCCGCACATGTGGCGCCCGGTCGGTGTGGTGATGAAGCGGAACCGCGCCGGTTCGCCGGCCCTGCGGCGGTTTCTCGAGCTTTTGCGCGGAGCATCCTTCCGGCCCAAGCTTGCCAAGTAGCGCCTTCTGGCGGATTAGTGCGGCTTATGGTAATTGACAGATCCCGCATGAGATTCACTGTGCCCCTTGCTGTTGCTGCCGGATTGTCGTTTGCCGCTTGCGCTCAGGACCGTCCTGCTTCCTCTGGACAGGAGCCCTCGATCAGCATCAGTGCGGCCGCACCGGTTTCGACGGCTCCCCGCCAGCGCCGTTCCCCGGCCAGCTACAATGCGGTCGCCACTTCGCGTCCGTTCGTCGCATTGACCTTTGATGACGGCCCCCACCCGGAATTGACCCCGCAACTGCTCGACATCCTCCGCAGCGAGGGTGTGCGGGCCACTTTTTATGTCATTGGCCGCAACGTGCAGACTTACCCGGAGATCGCCCGACGCATCGTGGCCGAGGGCCACGAGATTGCGAACCACACGTGGAGTCATCCGACCCTGACGGCAATAAGTGCCGAGCGCCTCGACAAAGAAATGACCAGCACGACGGAGATCATCCAACGCGTGACCGGTCGCCGCCCGACCAATATGCGTCCACCCTACGGCGCGGTGAACGAGCGCGTGCGCCAGGCCATGTTCAAAAACCACGGGCTCGATGTCATCATGTGGTCGGTCGATCCGCTCGACTGGCGTCGTCCCGGTGCGGAAGTGGTCCGCCAGCGCTTGGTCGACGGGGCCAAGCCGGGAGGAATCCTGCTGGCCCATGACATTCATCCCGGAACGATCGAGGCCATGCCCGGGACGATTCGTGACCTCAAAGCCAGGGGCCTCGGTTTTGCCACGGTGAGCCAGTTGCTCGCCCTGCAAGATTCCCCCGCGCTGCCTCCCCAACCGGCCAGTCAGGAGCAGGCGGCGGCCATCCGCTCAGAATAGCCACGCCGCGCCGCCGGCACAGGCCACGGTGGCCCCGAGGACCAAGACAACCGTCCGCCGCATGGAATGTCCGCCCAGCGCCACGGCCAGGCCGGCCTTGAGCAGTGAATTGGCACCAGCCGCGACAAGCAGCGCGCGCACGGCTTGCTCTGCGGTGACGCTGCCGCCCTTTTGCATTTGCGCCAAAGAAAGCGAGATGGCATCGAGATCGGTCAGGCCGGAGAAAAAGCTGGCGGCATAAAGTCCGGCCCCGCCGAAACCAGCCTGCGCCCATCGCACAAGAAGGACGATGAGTGCGTAGAGGATGGCGAATTGCAGGGCAATGCGCAGGCTGAGCGGATTGCGGACCTCGGAAGGAGAGGGGAGGGGTGACCCCGAGGCCCGGAGAAAGTGCCGCCAACTCCAAGCGGCAAAAAGCAGACCCGGCAAGGCGGTCAGTATCAGCCCGGGTGCGGCCCGCATGAGGAGCGCCGGGCTGATCGCCCCGACAAGCAGAGCAACGCGTCCGAGCATGACGGTGCAGGCCAGCACCACGGCCAGAGCGCAGACGCTCTCGGTCTCGGGCCATGACCGGCTTTGACGGCTCATGGCCAAGGTGGTGGCCGTGCTTGAGGCGAGACCGCCGAGGAGTCCGGTCATAGCGATCCCCCGGTCCTCCCCGAAGACGCGCACGGCGACATAGCCGGCAAAGCCGAGGCCGGAGACAAGCACGACCATGAGCCAGATTTTGAAAGGATTGAAAGCGCCGTAGGGTCCGTAAGGATGATCCGGCACGAGGGGCAAGACGATGCCGGTGACCGCGGCGAACTGCAGTGCTTGATAAACATCGGCGCGGGAGAATCGGCGGGAAAGCCCGTGCACCCATTCTTTGGAGGCAAGGAGCACCACCATGGTCACGGTGACGACCACGGCCGCCTTGCTTTGGCCCTGCCAGACGAGTCCGCCCAGCAGGTAGGTGGCCAAGCCCACGGCTCCGGTGGTCAGGCCGATGTCACGATCTTGGGCGGCCCGCCGGTTGAGAAACAGGGCGAGAAAGATAATCATGCCCGCGAAGCCGACGAGGAAAAATCCTCCTTGGTGCTGCTCTGCGAACCAGGCGCAAAGGGTGCCGAGGGCCGCCCAGAGGGCGAAGGTGCGGGTCCCGGCGAGTGTGTCGGCGGCGGGATTTTCGCGCTGGCCGCTCCATTGGCGCTCAAGGCCGAGGAGGGCGCCGAGCGAGGCGCTGACCAGCAGGGCCTTGAGCAAATCGGGCATGGTTCCAATCTAAACTCCCGGGCCGCCGTAACTCAAACGCCCGCATCGGCCGGCAGACGTGCGCGGCGTGGGGGGCGTGAGGGCAGCCGGGGGGCTTCCACCGGCTTGTTGCCCCCGTCGTCACCGCCCTCCCTCTCGTGCGGATCAAAAAAGTGGTCCCAGGCGACAAAAATGGCCTTGGAGTGCCGGACGAAGAGGAGATTGAAAACCACCACCGGGACGACCACCGCGGCGATCAGGGTCCACACCGGCCAGTCGAAGAACCATTCGAACGAGGCGTAGAGGACCAATCCGAAGAGGGCGGCGATGCCGTAGTTGATCGCCCAGATGGAAAGCAGGAAATAACCCGGCTCGCGGTCGTAGGCATAGCCGCAGCGCGGACAGCCATCGAGCGGGGTGAACCAATCGCGCAGGGTGCGCGTGCGAGCCACGCTGGGAAACATCGGGCTCTGGCCACAGACCGGACAGCGCAGCGCCATGGCGTGCCGCAGATACGACCCCGCTTTGGCCCAATCCAACTTACCCTTCATCAATCATTGCATACGCCCCCTCCGGACTAAGGTCAAAGGACTTGAGGAGCCAACGTTCGCGGCGCGGGGCTGCTCAGCACTTCAGCCCGGCGACAAAGACGGCCATGCGCTGCAAGGCGATTTTGATTTGCTCCAAGGAGGTCGCGTAGCTGCAGCGGACGAAGCCCTCGCCGTCGGCCCCGAAGGCGGTACCGGGCACCACGGCAACTTTCTGCTCTTCGAGCAGGCGGAGGGAAAATTCCCGGCTGGTCAGGCCCGTGGCCCGAATGTCGGCGAAAACGTAAAACGCGCCGCGCGGGGTCGGGCAGGGGATGCCCATTTCGTTGAGGGCTGAGACGATGAAATTGCGCCGGAGTCCGTATTTTTCGCGCATGTGGGCGACGGCGGCATCGCCGTGCTCGAGCGCCTCGATGGCCGCATATTGCGTCATGGTCGGCGCGCAAAGGATGGCATATTGGTGGATTTTCATCATCGCCTCGATGAGCGGTGCGGGGGCGCAGGCGTAGCCGACGCGAAAACCGGTCATGGCCCAACCTTTGGAAAGTCCATGCAGAAATACGGTCCGCTCGCGCATTCCGGGGAGCGCGGCGATCGACACATGCTCCGCACCATCGTAGGTGAGTTCGGCGTAAATTTCATCCGAGAGAACGATGAGGTCGTGCTGCACACAGAGGGCGGCGATCGGCTCGAGCGCTTCGCGCGGCATGGTCGCACCGGTCGGGTTGGTCGGAAAATTGAGCAGAAGCGCTTTGGTTTTCGGCGTGATGCGCCTGGCCATTTCGTCCGCGCGGAGTTGAAAGTTGTCCTTCCCGTGCACCGGGATGGAGACCGCTTTGCCGTGGGCCAGGGTGATGCTCGGACCGTAGCTCACGTAGCAGGGTTCGTGGAAGAGGACCTCGTCCCCGGGGTTGAGCAGGGCCCGCAGGGCGATATCGATTGCCTCGGAGACGCCCACCGAAACGAGCACCTCCGACGGTGCGTGGTAGTCGACGTGAAATTGGCGCGAGACATAGCCGGCGATCGCTTCGCGGAGTTTGGGCAGGCCGAGGTTCGAGGTGTAACCGGTGCGGCCTTTCTCCAACGAGAAGAGGGCCGCCTCGCGGATGTGCCAAGGAGTGACAAAGTCGGGCTCCCCGATGCCGAGCGAGATAACGTCGTGCATGGATTGCACGATTTCGAAGAAGTCGCGAATCCCCGAGCGGGGGATGTCGCGCACGTGCGCGGCAATTTTGTCTTCCATGGCCGGCGGACGTTACGGGCTGACTGGCAAGCGGTCCTCCGGCACGTCGGAGGTGAAGAGCGCGCCGTTTTCCTTGTAGGTCTTGAGACGGAAGTGCGTTGCGGTGGAAATAACCGACTCGATGGTGCTGAGTTTTTCCGAGACGAAGCTGGCCACTTCGCGCAGGCTGCCGCCCTGTACCACGACAATAAGGTCGTAGCCGCCGCTGATCAGGTAACAGCTGACGACCTGGTCAAACTTGGCAATGCGGTGGGCGATGCGGTCGAAACCACCGCCGCGCTCCGGCGTGATGCGGACCTCGATGAACGCGGTGACCGTGTTTTGGTCCAACCGCTCGCGGTCGACAATGGCCTGATAGCCGCGGATGACCCCCTCCTTTTCGAGGGCGGCGATGCGGTTGTTGAGCTCCCCGACCGGGAGGTTCAACTGGCGCGCGAGATCTTCGCGGGACGCGTTGGAATCCTGTTGTAAGAGGCGGAGAAGGGTTTCCATGGAATCGCGTCAAGTATGATGGCCGCGAGGTTCCGTGGCAAGAGGCGGGGCTTGCCAAGGAGACCGGAAGGCCGATATTTTCTCCCTTCTGCGCCGACGTAGCTCAGTTGGTAGAGCAGCTGATTCGTAATCAGCAGGTCACGGGTTCAAGTCCCGTCGTCGGCTCTTCTCTATCAAGCACTTACAACAGTTGTTTGGATTCAGGAGAAGTTGTTGTGCCACTTCTGTGCCGATTCTTCAGGACCTCGCGGGGATGTGCTTGTACCGAATCCATGCGTTGCATCTCAGCCAACGGCGGGTCAAACGTTGAGCAAAATGAATTCTTTTTTAGCCATTCAGATCAGGACTTGGCGTAACTAATCGTCCCACATGTCTGATGTGATCCCTTCCAAGCAATAGAGCCCACGCTGCCACTGCGCCCCGCCCCCGGCCCCGAGCCATCCAACCTCCAGAGAGAGTCCCCGCGCAGCCCGCCCAGCCCGCTACAGCCCCGCAGGCAGGCCCCTCGCTCTCCCCTCATCGAGGGCACGGAAAGCTGCCTCCACCCCACCGGTGGCAAGCCCCACCTTCCAAAACAAGGCCAACCCATCAACGGAAGAATTAGGGGTCTTGAAAAATTTGCAGAAAAAGTAAATGGGCGTTCTGGCTTATGACGCTGTTTGATGAGCTTTGGACTTGTTGAAAGCTTTTGCGAGGGGTAGGTCAATTGCTCATGCGTAAAGCCTACATGTTTACAGCCCTTAGTCTGGCTGTGACTTTGACGACGGCTTTTGGGCAACAGCGGTCATTTGATGAATATGAGGGCCGTCCCGAGAAGTTTCTAAATCAGGAGGTAACTCTCGGTGTCCAATCTGCTGAGAGAATCAGCATTCCTCATTGGGCCGACAACGCACTGCTTGGTGATAGTATTTTTTTCCGAGTTTACACAATGGGTAGAGGCACAAGATCGTTCTGCGAGGTACTAGTCCCAAAAGAGGAGGCCGAATCCTTTTTTCGGCGTTACAACACCGAAACCATGTTAGAGCACTATAAAACCCGGCCTCTACGCGGAGTGTTTCTGCAATTTGGTGATGCATATTATGTTGGATTTAAGGGGGCATCGCTTGGGTTGGCAGACTCCAAGCAGGCGGAATAGCGAGGGACATCTGCAGACAAGCCATCGGTTAGTCCACGCGTGAGAAAAGCGGGATTTCATCCTGTTCGACTAAAGCTACGGTATTTCATGCTATGTCCTCACTGCCTACACCACGCAACCCCCAACCGTGGACAAGTTTTGATCGTGCCCCCATCGGGGCACTCTGCTATTATGCTGGCCGAATACCATTTGCGCGAGAGCCGGTTTTGATCGTGCCCCCATCGGGGCACTCTGCTATTCTCGCGGTCAGTGCCAACTACACCAAAACGTAGTTTTGATCGTGCCCCCATCGGGGCACTCTGCTATTAGACATCAGACAGCGATAGCGATCTTTCACAAGTTTTGATCGTGCCCCCATCGGGGCACTCTGCTATTACAGCCGCCTCGGCAACATCTTGGCCCACTGCGTTTTGATCGTGCCCCCATCGGGGCACTCTGCTATTCGTGGGCCGATTGTCGGCAACTGGAAGCACATGTTTTGATCGTGCCCCCATCGGGGCACTCTGCTATTAAACGAAGGAGGGCGAGAAGGTCGAAGCCTACGTTTTGATCGTGCCCCCATCGGGGCACTCTGCTATTCGATAGTTCTAACCTGTTGGAAAGCATGCGCCTCCTGATCCCATACAATCACGAATTCTTTCAGTGATGCGACGCGTTGGGTGTTGGCCATGACCTCAGAGATGACGATCTGGGAGTCCCAGACAGTTTCCTCCATGGGGAAAAGCCGGATATCTCCCTCAATCCCGTCCCAACGGGAGAAGACGCAGGGACATTGAGTGGAAAGCTCCTCCAGCGCAGTTTGAGACCACCGGCATGAAGCCCCGAAACACTGGACGCTGCCGAAGCTTTGTATGGCGATACTTTTAGTTCCAGAGATCAGCTTCCCATTGCGCGTGGAGAAATCTGCTTCCTCGCCCAGCAGAATGAGGTGGTGAATCACGTAGCGCCGAGCAGGTGAGCAAGCTTGTGCGCATTGGCCACGCCACATTCAAAAGCTGAAGCCGGTATATCTTGCAGGGGCCAACTCGTGCCTTTGTTTCCTGTAACCGATTTGAAGCCTGCCATTCGCATAAGCACGCAGCCATCAGAGCGGATACCTGTAATTGTGAACCAAATACTCTTGTATGGAATTTCTCCACGCCCCGCAATCGCCCCATCTTTCAATAGAGCTACAAGAATCTTCATTCCTTTTTCAAAGTGGCCCACCTTTTTGGCGTATGGAGGTAGTGAGCCAGCCACCTGCTGCCTCCAAGTCTTGCCCGTTGCCTTGTCCTTTTTTTTCCACGCTGCTACGCCGTTTGCTGCTTTGAAGATCTTGAGGGCGCGGGGATGAGGAATAACGCGGGTGTGGTATTTAGCTGCTTTGCCGTCCTGTGTCTTCCATACCTCCAAACGCCAGTTCGCTTCGTTGGCAATTCGCACACCAAGCTGGCTACCTTCGTGATCGCGATGTGCAACCTGTGTCATCACTGTGCCCGATTTGCCTGCCTTGATGGGCAGACTCCCAACGGAAGTGCCGTCCTTGAGACGTAGGAGCCCTGTTGCATCTGAATCCAACCAAGAACGAAGCACCTTCGGTGGGGGGATCTTTTCATCGGGAACTCCCGAAGCCTTGAGGGCCTCCCAGAGGGAATGCTCGTCGCTGGCTATGCCCTCTCCCTTTTTAATCGGCTTACGAATTCGGAGAGTGCCGTCGGCCTTGCGTCCATAGATGGATTTGTCGAAACGCTGCTTCTTGCTCGATGATTGGCGGGGACGCTCCACTAGACACTCATCGGTGTCCTTATCCAGCGAGGTTAGTTCAGGGCAAACAGGTAGTGCCGTCATTTCAGTGACAGCCGCGCTGGCCTCGGTAACGTGGTAGAAGATGCCTCCGTATTCGATGGTGTTGAGCCCCTTGGCAGGGGGAATGAAGCTTACTGTGATCGCGTCCCAAAGATGGTGGGTGAGGTCTGCGCGGTTTTTGCGCGGGATGGATTGTCTCCATGCGCGGCGGCAGACGGCGGTATGAAGTCCCGTAGGAGTGCCGATGCACTGAGCCATCTTTGTCGCATCGCCCTTGATTCCCATCCATTGGGCAACCGAATCCCTCAATTCCCGTGCTATCTGGCTCTGGCGGGTAAGATTGCCCCAGTCGGGGCATTTACTGCTGTCCTGCAGCGACTCAAAGATGGTGCGCTTGTTGAGTGCCCCTTCCTTACTGACCACTCCCCACTTCATCGAGGAGCAGACCTTCAGGATTTCCTTCCAATCCAGCGGTAGATCACCGGCCTTTGCCGCCTCGTAGGGAAGCCGCTTGCCTTTGGCTGCGTTGCATTCCCTGAATGCGAGCACAAGGTTGCGCTTTTCGCTAGTCCCGCCCATTTCGCGGGGGAAGATGTGATCGATCTCCAAAGTTGAAGCAGTGGGAGAACCGAGTGGCTTGCCGCTGTATGGACAGATGCCTCGTTGCTGCTCAAAGAGCGATACTCGCAGCATGGTCTCACCTTTGGCATCGGCTTCGTTGATCTCGTATTTTTTGATCAAATCTTCTCTGTGTTTACGTCCCTCAAGCTGCGCTTTGCGTATTTCAAAAGCCTCCAAGGTGTTGCGAGCAGCCCCGCCCACCACTTCGATGACCACAAAGTCTGGCTTGGTTTTCTTGCCCAGTGACTTCGTGACTTCTTCAGATGCAAAGATCCTTTGGATACGGCCTTCGGGGCGACTATCTCCGCCGAGTAAAAACTCGACCTGAGGAGAGGTGATGATGGACCGAAGACGATCCCGCCTTAATTTACGGTACTCCGAGAGTGGCTCCTCGACGTTTTGAGTGGGTAGGTTGATTTGGTCAAGAGCCGCTCGCCGCGGGGGCGTTCGGGGGGAACTTCAGGGAGTGAACGGCCGCCGGATCGGTTGGTGTGCGACTTGGAGTCGGTGGTCCGGCCGTTCAGGATGGGCGGGATGGATGCCAATACACTCTTCAGTCAGGCCCTTGGGTTGGGCAGTCAATGGAACGTGGTCAAAAGCGAGATGGACGTGCCGCAGCGACAGTTGCGCTTGGAGTTGGATTTCCCGGCGGGCACGAAGTTTGCCTGTCCGCGCTGCGGTCGGCTTTGTGCGGTGCACGACACGGTCGATAAAGAGTGGCGGCACTTGGACTTCTGGCAGCACCGCACCGATTTGCGGGCGCGGGTGCCGCGGGTGACCTGTGCCGAGCACGGGGTTTTGCAAGTGGAAGTGCCTTGGGCGCGGGCGGGTAGCGGGTTCACGCTGATGATGGAAGGGATGATCCTTTTGCTGGCCCAGCAGATGAGCGTGTCGGCCGTGGCGCGTTTGCTGCGCACCACCGATCATCGGCTGTGGCGGGTGATCGATCACTACGTGACGGCCGCCCACCGGGACAAAGACTGGAGCAAGGTGCGGCGCATCTTGGTTGATGAGACTAGTGCCCGTCGTGGCCGGCGTTACGTGACCAACGTGATCGATGCCGAGAGCAGTGATCTGCTGATGATGGCTAAGGACCGCGGGACGGAGGCCTTGGGCGAGTTTGCCGCAGCCATGACCGAACACGGCGCTCAGCCCGAGCAGATCACCGAGATCGTCATGGACATGAGTCCGGCCTACATCGCCGGGGCTATGGCGTATTTTCCCGGGGCCCGCGTGGTCTTCGATGCTTTCCACATCATGAAGATGGCTGGCCAAGCCTTGGACAAAGTGCGCAAGGATCTCGCCCGACAAGGGGCCGATCTGCGTGGTGGCCTCTGGGCCTTGCGGGGCAATGCGTGGACGCGCAACAGCGAGCAGCAGGAGCGTCGATCCCAACTCATGGCCGCCTATCCGGCCCTGGGCCGCGCGGTGGCTTTGCGTGAGCTTTTGCAAGATGCTTTGGCTGGCAGCGACCGGTCGCAACTCGAAAGCTGGCTGGCCTGGGCCCAGCGCTCGCGACTGGCTCCTTTCCGCGATCTGGCTCGCACCATCAAACGGCACTTCGACGGCATCTTGGCCTACATGGAAACCAGACTGACCAACGGCGTCATGGAAGCCATCAACGGCTTGTTGCAACTGGCCAAACGCATTGCTCGCGGCTTCCGCAACTTTCATTACTTCCGACTCGCCTCTTACCTCAAAGCAGGCGGTCTCAACATTCAGGCGCCTCGTCTGTTACCCACTTGAAACGTCGAAGAGGC
>CAMBSX010000072.1 GCA_945870655.1 Chthoniobacter flavus
GTCCGGTTGGGACCGCCAGCCGCCCGCTCCACACTTGCCGCCGGAAATCATCGCGCAAACCGCGGCGAAATACCGGGAGGCCTACGAACGCCTCGCGCTCGGCCGCCACCCGCAGTGAACGCGGAGATCGACCAATTTATCCTGTATCTCGCCACCGAGCGGGGACTTTCCGACAACTACCAGCTGAGCACGCGGTCCTCGCTTGAACTTTTCGCCCATTGGTCGGAAGAGTCCCGTCTTGGCGCGGTTTGGTCGGCGGTGACCCCCGAGCAAATCGGTGAATTCCTCGGCTGCCGCAAAAAGGGCGGTGCGGCTGCGGCAACCATCCGCCTTCATGCCGTGGCCTTGCGCATTTTTTTCCGCTTCCTTGTGCAGCGCAGGATGCTCGAAAGTGATCCGACCGAATTCCTCGGTGTTCCGAAGGTTGAACGCTACTTGCCCGAAACACTCTCCACACCGGAGGTCACCCGCCTGATCCAGGCCGCGGGGGGCGGGACACCGCTGGAAAGGCGCGACCGCGCCATCGTCGAATTGCTCTACGCGAGCGGGTTGCGCGTCTCTGAAATCTGCCAGGCACGCTTGGAAAATCTTGATTTGGAGGAAGGTTTCATCCGCGTGGTCGGCAAAGGGAACAAACAGCGCTTGGTGCCGGTCGGCTCGGGAGCGCGGACCTCGCTCCGGCGCTACCTATCCTCGGGGCGCCCCGAACTGGTCGGCCCGAGAACGGGCGGTGAGGTGTTTTTGTCCGTGCGGGGAAAAAAGTTGACCAACCAGCGCATCTGGCAACTGCTCGGGGCTCTGGCTGCCCGGGCCGGCTTGGAGAAAAGTGTTCATCCGCACATGCTGCGGCACTCCTTTGCGACCCATCTGCTCCAAGGCGGCGCCGACTTGAGGATCATCCAGGAACTGCTCGGTCATGCCGACATTTCGACCACCCAGATTTACACCCATGTCGACCCGCGGGGCCTGCAACTGGCCCACCGCCAATTCCATCCGCGCGCCAAAAAGTAAAGCGTGCCGCCTGGGCGGGATTGGGCAATTCTCCGATTATGTCCACTTATTCCATGCCTGTCTCCGATCTGGCCGCGCGGGACCAAGGTTCATTCCTGGTCCGTGTGTACGCCCATCTTATCCTCGCCGTCCTTCTTTTTGTCGGTTTGGAGGTTTGGTTTTTCCGCAGCGGGACGGCTGACACCGTGTTGCAAATCTTTTCCGGTGTCTCCTGGCTCGTTGTCCTCGGCGGCTTCATGCTTCTTTCGTGGGTGGCCACGCTGATTGCCGTGCCGTCCGTGTCACGGCCGCTGCAATACCTCGGATTTTTCCTCTACGTGCTCCTTCAGGCGCTCATCACCATCCCACTGTTGGCCGCGGCCAACAGCGTGGCACCGGGTGTCATCGCCAGTGCGGCGCAAGCCACGATCGGGGGATTCCTGCTTCTCACAGCGGTGGTGGTGACCACCGGGAGGAACTTTTCTTTCCTGCGCTCGTTCCTCATCTGGGGCGGGTTGTTCGGCCTGGCGGTCATTGTCTGTGCCGTTCTTTTCAAGTTCGACCTGGGGACCTGGTTCAGTGTGGCCATGATCGTGCTGGCCGGTGGCTCGGTGCTCTACACGACGTCGAATGTCATGCGCGGATTCCCGCCAAACGCCGAAGTGGCGGCCTCGATCCAGCTTTTCGCCGGCATGGCCATGATGTTCTGGTACGTGCTGCGCCTTTTCATGGCGCGGCGCTGATCACGTTGCGAGATCTGTCTTGGTGATGGATGGCGGCATAGCTGTCACTATCTCCTTTTTGATCATCTCGTCATTTGTGCCGCATCCTCGTGCCGCTGGAGCAGCTCGAAGTCGATCATGGAATAGACGATCCTGCCGTGTCGTTGCAGGAGGGTGCCGTCGGAACGCGGACGCACAATGAGATGGCGCGGTTTGTTGTCGAGCACGCGGTAACCGAGCCGTGACAACGCGTGGTTGCTCGAACGGGTTAGCAGGACCAAGAGTTCCTCGTCCAACAGGCCGAGCCGCGAAGCCTCCTCGGCATCGATGCCGTCGATCCAGGCAAAGATTTCTAGGTAGTCCCGCTCGGGATCGAGGATGATCCGGGTGAGCCCGTTCTCGAACTGGTCTTCGGCCATGGCTTCCTGGTGCGTACGGAAAATGTCCATATGACGTCCTGTCTGCCACAGGGGGTATTTCTCCGGCGGGGAATAGACCGCCAGCGGCAATTTGGTGCGCAAACGGTGCGGTCCGTGGTTGAGGATGTTGTTGCGTAATTGGTGGAGGAGTCCGAATTCGGCGAAGGGCGAAAGGAAGCGTGCATCGGCCACCGCACCATCCGGCAGGGAATCGAGGAATTCATCCGGAATGAAAAGCGGGACGTCTTGCGCGAGTCGGGAGAATTTGACCACAAGGTCTCGCGGAGGGAATCCATCCGGAGTACTCCGCGCGCGGTAGACCGTACCGGTGCTGCCGCCGAGCCGCTCACCGCGCACACTCAAATCTTTGCGGTCCCACCAGCGATCCGGCTGGAGGTAATCGGACCAATGCCATGCCGGGTGGCTTATGTAGAGCTCGCCGCCATCCCGCTGGGGGATCAAGGCGTAGTCGACGCCGAAAACCCGCGCCCGGCACTCCGTCGAGAGGACTTGGAACGGCGGACGCTCCTCCAAGCAGGCCGGGTCCGCTGCAGAAGGCATCAGCGATTGCCCATCATGCCGGGCGGCGCTTCGGTGTAGCCGTAGGGACCGACGGGCATGCCGATGTAGTAGAGGCGGTTGCTCGCTACTTGGCCGGAAGCGGTGTCGAAGATCATCACGGGACGTCCGCCGCCCGTCGGCCGCGCGGAGATGGTGTCGACAAGAATGTAGCGGGGAATGTTCTGCGCTCCGCGTTGTCGGGCTTGCTCGACGAGCGTCTGTCCGCGTTGTTCGGCCAGCATACGCTGATCGCGACCGACCTGCATGTTTGTCGCGGCCACGGCGAGAGCGCCTGCCCCCGCAGCGGCGCCGAGGGCGATGGGAACGGCGGAGCTCGCGGGCACGCCGGTGGTGCCGAGGGCGATGCCGGTGGCCGCTCCGGCCAGACCGGCCGCGAGCAGTCCCGCTTCGGTGGAACTCAAGTTTTCGCAGCCCGAAGCACCGAGCGAGCCGGCTGCGGCCAGGGCGGTCCAGTAGCGAAGGGTGCTTGGCATGGATTCTCCATAATCCATGGCGGAGAATGTGCAAGCCGGAGATGCCCGGCGGACGGCGGGGCTTTGCAGCCAAGCGCCCCTGCGCTACCTTTCCTGCCGATGAATCTGAATGATGAGCAGAAAAAGTTGGTCGCCGCTTGGGCGGCCGAGGGGGCTTCCTTGGGAGACTTGCAGAAACGCTTGAAAGAGGAGTTCGCCATGTCTGTCACCTACATGGATGTGCGCTTTCTGGTCGACGACCTGCGGTTGCAACTCCAGGAGCAACCCAAGCAAAGCGAGGCGGTTGATCGTTTGGCTGCGGCCAAGCAGGAAGGGGAGAGTGCGCGCTCCGAACCGGTTTCCGGCGGGGTCAAAGTAACGATGGACAGCATCACCAAGCCACATTCTTTAGCCAGCGGGAAGGTGACTTTTTCCGACGGCGAAACGGCCGAGTGGATGCTCGATCAGACCGGACGTCTTGGCTTGAACCCGGTCACGCCGGGCTACCGTCCTTCCCAAGCGGACGTGATGACCTTCCAGCAAGAATTGCAGCGTGTGGCGCAGGGATTCTGATCCCCGCTACTCCATCACGCTGTTGAACCACGACTCGTAACGCTGGTCCTGCGCTTGACGCCGCAAGTATTGGCGGTTTTGGAAGGCGTCCCACTTCTGGTTGCGATGGTACAGATCGCGCTGCAGGGTGTAGGTGGGATCTTGGTAAGGATCTTGATTCGCGCAGCCGGCGGCCAAAACGGCGAGGGTGAGGAGGAGCGCTTTCATCGGCCAGAGATTAGGCGGGTTAGCCGGCCTTTGTGAAGTCCAGTGCGGCGAGGCGCCGGGCTGCTTCGATGGCGCGCTCGCGGCTGTTGAAGGCGGAGATGCGGAAGTAACCTTCGCCGGCTGCCCCGAAGCCGCTGCCGGGGGTGGTGACGATGTTGGCTTCCCGCAGAAGGAAGTCGAACATGGTCCAACTGGGAACGTTCTCGGGTCCGCGCACCCAGATGTAAGGCGCGTCGATGCCGCCATAAACGCGGAGTCCGGCCCCGCTTACCGCCTGGCGCAGGATGCGGGCGTTCTCCATGTAGAAATCAACCAGCGCATCCACCTCTTGCCTACCCCGGGGCGAGTAGATCGCCTCGGCGGCGCGCTGCACGGGGTACGACACGCCATTGAACTTCGTGGTATGGTTGCGCAGCCAGAGGGGGTAGAGCGGTTTGCTTTCCCCGCCGCGGGTTTGCGCGTGGAGCGATTTCGGCACGACGGTGAAGGCGCAGCGCAGTCCGGTGAATCCGCCATTCTTGGAAAAGCTGCGGAACTCGATGGCACATTCGCGGGCGCCGTCGATTTCGTAAATGGAGTGCGGGATGCCTGGCGTGCGGACGTAGGCTTCATAAGCCGCATCGAAGAGAATGATGGCGTGATGCTTGCGCGCGTAATCGACCCAGGCCGCGAGTTGTTCGCGGGTAGCCACGGCGCCGGTCGGGTTGTTCGGGTAGCAGAGGTAGATGAGGTCGACGGGCTCATCCGGGATCGCGGGGACAAAGCCGTTCTCCGCGGTGCAGGGCAGGTAGATCACGCCGGCATAGGCGCCGGTCTCGTCGGCATCGCCGGTGTTTCCAACCATGACGTTGGTGTCGACGTAAACGGGATAGACCGGATCGGTGATAGCCACACGGTTGCCGGGGCCGAAGATGTCGAGGATGTTGCCGCAATCGCACTTCGAGCCGTCGGAAACGAAAATTTCGTCGTCCGCGATTTCTAGTCCGCGGTCGCGGAAGTCGTGTTGTGCGATCGCTTGGCGGAGGAAATCGTAGCCTTGTTCGGGTCCGTATCCCCGAAAGGACTCGCGGTGGCCGAGTTCGTCGACCGCTTGGTGCAGGGCCTCGCGGCAGGCGGCGGGGAGCGGTTCAGTCACGTCACCGATACCGCAGCGGATAATTTTGGCCGCGGTTTCGGGATGCGCTTCACTGAATGCTTTGACCCGGCGCGCAATCTCGGGAAAGAGGTAGCCGGCTTTGAGTCTGGAATAGTTTTCGTTGAGGTAGGCCATGGGAAAAGAAGTTGGAGTTTAGAATTCAGAGAGGAGATGTCAAAGAGCGACGGGATGCGTCCGCCAGCCGTGGCTGCTGTCCTCTTCTGAACATGCCAACCAAGCGTAGAGGCAATCCAGCCGCATCCACCGCGATCAGCTAGGGCAGGGCGACTCGGGCAATCGGGGAAAGGCGGCGGTTGGCCTCCTCCCGGAAGAGTTCTTCTGTTTTGTCGTCGGCGAAGGAAACAATCATGCGTTGCCGGGCGGTTTAGGAACGCCATGGGCTAGCGGAAGGCGAATCTGGGGAGGAAGAAAAACTTGGCCGCCGATAGACGCAGCCGAGTCTGCGAATGGTAACGCATTGAAGGCCAGTCGCTGTGGCTGCCAGGCGGCAGGCGAATAAGCGGGGATGACCGGATGAGTCGTCTATTCACCGAGGGCGTCGGCCACCGCGCGTTGGAAGACGGATTCCTCGGGGGTGAGGCCGGTCCAGCGCTGGAAAATTTGCATAGCCAATTGCACGAGCATTTCCACCCCGTCGACGGTGCGGCAGCCGCGGTCGCGGGCGGTGGCGAGGAAAGGGGTCATGCGTGGATTGGTGATCACATCGACCACTGTGCAGTCCATGCTTACCGTATCCCAAAGCACCGGCACCGGTTCCAGTTCAGGCGCGCAGCCCAGATGGGTGGCGTTCATGAGCAATGTGGTGCCGGCCGGCACTTCCACCTCGGGCTGCCATGCCTGCCATTGGCTGGGCACGCCACTGGCCTTCTCGACGAGGGCGGCCACTTCGCATCCCTGCTCTTCGCGGCGGGTCACGAGGGTTATTTTGGCGGCTCCGGCCCAGGCGATTTCCACCGCCATGGCGCGTCCCGCGCCGCCCGCGCCGAGCATGACCACGTGCTGATCGCGCAAGGGCGCCACTTTTTCGATCGCTTTGACCACGCCTTTGCCGTCGTTGTTGTGGCCGACCAGACGACCCTTTTCGATCGTCACGTAGTTGGCGGCGCCGATGGCGCGCACGTCATCGTCGAATTCGTCGAGAAGTGGAATGACCGCCACTTTGTAGGGCACGGTGACGCACATCCCGCAGTAGCCGAGTGGCACGAGGGCGGCCACGGCCAGGCGGAGGTCGGATTCGGAGACGATGTTATTTTTCCAAAATTGCCAAGGCAGTTCGTAATGCGCGTAGACCGCGTCGAACATGCGATCGATCGGATTTTCAGCCACGGGGTGACCGAGCATGCCGGTCATTTGCTTTTGCGGAGGGATCATAGCCGAATGCTATCTCGGCTTCGGCCGGCGGCTCAAGGGGGAGGTGGCGAGCAAAGGAAAAACCCGAGGCGTTGGGGCCGCGGGTTTTTTGGTGAGAAGATGGTGTGTGCGGATTACAGCGCAGCGAGGTAGTTTTTTTCGGCTTGGTCCCAGTTGACGGTATTCCACCAGGCCTTGAGGTAATCGGGGCGGCGGTTTTGGTAGTTGAGGTAGTAGGCATGTTCCCAGACGTCGCAGCCGATGACGGGTGTGCCTTCGACGCCCGCCACGGCTTTGCCCATGAGGGGGCTGTCTTGGTTGGCGGTGGAGACGACTTCGAGTTGGCCGTTGTTGACCACGAGCCAAGCCCAGCCGCTGCCGAAGCGTGTGGCGCCGGCTTTTTCAAAGGCCTCTTTGAAGGCGTCGAAGCTGCCGAATTTGGTATTGATCGCCTCGGCGAGTTTACCCTTGGGCTCACCGCCGGCGTTGGGGCCCATGATGGTCCAGAAGAAGGTGTGGTTGGCGTGGCCGCCGGCGTTGTTGCGCAGGGCGGTGCGGATGGCCTCGGGTACAGAGGCGAGGTCGGCGATTAGTTCGTTGACCGGTTTGGCCGAGAGGTCGGGATAGTCTTTGAGCGCGTTATTCGCGTTGGTGATGTAGGCTTGATGGTGTTTGTCGTGATGGATTTCCATCGTGCGCGCGTCGACGTTCGGCTCGAGGGCGTTGTTTGCGTAAGTAAGGGGTGGAAGTTCGTAGGCCATAGAGTTGATTTATTGAGCCAATACCCTATCGGCCGGCGGTAGGAGGAGCAAGCGGGACCGTATTAATCCGCCGTCGAGATGGTGTAACCGCGCTCCCGCAGAGCGGCGGCCGCTATGGGGGTGAGTTGTCCGTCGGTCCACAATTCGGCTCCCGTGGGGGGAGCGCCCTCGTTCTCGAGCAGGGCCTGCGAAATTTCGTCGACGGTGGGTGTCCACCAGAGAAGATCGGCCGGCAGCGGAACAACCAATTCGTTCTCCGATGACAGGGCCACCGGCAGGGCGTGGAAAAATTCCACCCGTTCGAGCGGACCTTTTGCCGCCACCCGGCGGGCAAGCAGGCGGGCAACTTCACGGTAATAGGTCGCATCCGCGCCATCCTCCGCCCCGGCACAGGCGGCCACGAAAGACGGGATGCCTTTGCCGGTCCCCAGCTTCATAAGGGCGTCGACCAGCGCAGTGGTCGAGGCCGGAGTGAACCAGCGGTTGGCGAAGAGCGCCGCGATGGTTTCCGGTGGGACACCCAGCGAACTTAGGTCTTCGCGATCCGAGGCGCGCAAGTCGGCTGCGGAGGACGAGACGATTTTTTTCGCCAGATTGCCGCTGATATTCAACCCGGTGACCGTTCCGGAGACAGCTGCGGGCGCGACCAGCATGGTGAGGGCCTTTACGCCGATACCGCCGAAGTAAGCAGCGGAGGCGGTCTCGTTGAGAATGCTTTGGAAGGTTTCGTCGGGCAAGTAGGGATCGACCCCGAGGGAGACGGCCAATTGACGCTTGATACTGCCCAGCCCGACAAGGTCCGCGGCGGCCGTGGAGTTCGCGCTGCCTTCGGCCATCTGGCGGCTGTTTTCTTTGATTTGTCGGCCGGTCCGTTGGAGAAAACTCATTGCCCCCTTGGGCAAGGCGGCGAGCGTCTTGGCCGGATCGGTCACCAACTTGGCGGCCGCTTCGATCGGAGCCTTGGCGGCTTTTCCCGCAGCCTGCCCGAACATTTTTTCACGATCCATTTTCTCCAACTCGCCAATCGCGCGGAGCAAGGCAGCGTAGGCTGCCAGGTTTTGCCGTCCGGAAACGACAAACCGCCCCCGCGGACCTGTTCCGGCAAAGCGCAAATTGGCACCGTCAGGCTCCGCCATGGGATCGAGAACCAATCCGGCCCCTTCGATCGTCTCCTCGGGAAGATAATCCGCCGCAGTGACCGGAAGCGGGGTCTCATGGGGCGGGTTCTCCGCAAGCACGGGGTCGTTCGCCAGCCCGCAGGCCAACAAAGTAAAAACGAGAGCGAGGTTGTTTTTCATGCGGAAGTTGGGTTTTGGAAAAAGGACTTCAAGTTTCCTCCAAGGCGCCGTCGCGAATATGGAGGACTCGGTCGCCGCGGGCGGCCAGATCAGCATCGTGGGTGACGGCAAGAAGAGTTGTGCCGTGCTTCCGGGCCAACCCGAGGAGAAGGTCAACGATGTCCCCGCCGGTGCGGGAGTCTAGGTTGCCGGTGGGTTCATCGGCGAAGAGCATGCCTGGGCGGTTGACCAGCGAACGGGCAATGGCGACGCGTTGCTGCTCGCCGCCGGAGAGTTCCGAAGGGAGGTGACCGGTGCGGTCAGCGAGACCGACATGCCCGAGCAACTCGGTGGCACGCTCCAAGTCAGGGCGCCCGCCGATCAGTCCGGGAAGCGCCACATTCTCCAAGGCAGTCAATTCGGGCAGAAGCATGTAGCTCTGAAAAACAAAGCCCATGCGCGTGTTGCGCAGTTCGGCTTGGCGGGCTGCGGGGACATCGTAGAGGTCTTCATCCTCGAAACGGACGCCACCCGAGGTGGGACGTTCGAGTCCGGCCAGCGTGTAAAGAAGGGTGCTCTTGCCCGCGCCCGACGCGCCGCAGAGGAAAACGGTTTCCCCGCGGAGGACGGTGAGATCGAGTCCGCGGAGGATTTCGAGGGTGGTTTTGCCCAAGCGGAAAGACTTGCGCAGTCCGCGCGCGCGCAGGTGAACGTTGTCCTCCATGAAATCAAAAAATGGCCGCTTCAAGGCGCGCGCGGAGTTCGGCAATCGGGATGCGCTCTTGCTCCATGGAATCGCGATGGCGGAGGGTCACGGTGCCGGCTTTTTCCGGCCCGTTTTCGCCGACGGTGTCGAAATCAACGGTCACGCAGAACGGCGTTCCGATTTCGTCCTGGCGCCGGTAACGCCGCCCGATGGCACCGGATTCATCATAGAAGACCATCATGTGCGGGCGGAGTTCGGAGGCGATGGCTTTGGCTTTTTCGACCAGTTCGGGCTTGTTTTTGAGGAGAGGGAAAACACCGCACTTGACCGGGGCCATGCGCGGGTGGAAATGGAGGATGGTGCGCACTTCCTTGCCGCCCTTGTCATCGGTGACCTCCTCCTCGTCAAAGGCTTCGCAGATGAGAGCCAAGGCCGTGCGGTCGACGCCGGCGCTGGGTTCGACTACGTGGGGGACGAATTTTTCTTTCCGCTCTTCGTCAAAGTATTCGAGCGGCTTGCCGCTGTGTTTGATGTGGGCGGAGAGATCGTAATCTGTCCGGTAGGCGACACCCTCCAGTTCGCTCACCCCGAAAGGAAACTCATATTCGAGATCGTAGGTTTTTTTCGAATAGAAAGCACGCTCGCCGTCTGGAATGTCGTGGACCTTGATCTTCGAGCGCGGAATGCCGATGTCTTCGTAAAATTTCAGCCGCTCCTCGAGCCAATAGTCGGTAAGTCGGAGTCCGTCTTCGGCCCGGCAAAAGTACTCGATTTCCATTTGCTCGAATTCGCGCGAGCGAAAGATGTAATTGCGCGGATTGATTTCGTTGCGGAAGGCTTTGCCGATTTGCGCTATGCCGAAGGGGAGTTTCTTTCGCGAGGTTTCGAGGATGTTCTTGAATTGGACGAACATGGCCTGCGCGGTTTCGGGGCGGAGGTAGACGAGGTTTTCATCGCTCTCCAGTGGTCCGGCGTAGCTTTTGAGCATGAGGTTGAAGGCGCGTGGCTCGGTGAGGTCGCGTCCGCCGCAGGCCGGGCAGTATGGGGTGCCGTCTTTTTGCGGAAGCTGGTCGGCGCGGTGGCGAGCCTTGCAGGTTTTGCAATCAACCATCGGATCGCTGAAAGTCTCCTCGTGGCCGCTGGCTTTCCACACGGCGCGATTCATGATGATGGAGCCGTCCATGCCGACCATGTCCTCGCGCTCGTGGACATTGCGGCGCCACCAGAAGTCTTTGAGGTTGCGCTTCAATTCGAC
>CAMBSX010000073.1 GCA_945870655.1 Chthoniobacter flavus
AGGACGCCGCCATAGACAGGAAACCACGTGCTCAGGTTGCGGACGGAGAGCAGAGACATCCGCGCAATGTGCCCTCACGGGCGATCCGCCGCAAGAACGACGGTGACGGCTGGGCAGCCGGCAAGTTTGGCCGCCACCGCAATGCTACCCGAGCCAGGCATCGAGGAGCACGGCGAATTCCGCGGGCGTGGCGGTAGCCAGCAAGGCGTTCGTTTTTTCCGGATCGCGACACATCCGGGCGAGAGCCCCGACGTTGCGCAAATACTCCTCCGACATCGCTGCGGGGATGGCGAAAACGAAGACCAGACGCGGCCCGCCCGGTGCATTCCACCGGGCCGCGGCCAAGGCGACTCCCCGCACCGATTGACCGCGACCATGGGCAAGAATGACGCTGCCAGCGGCATCGGGCAGTTCCACCACTTGGCGGCCCCCGATGGACAACCAGAATTCCTCCCAATTCCCGACACGAGGATCGGCGGCCAGCAATTCGGCGGTGCGGCGCAGGGCGGTCTCGCGGTCCGGCGCTTCCAAATCGAGCCGAACCAAGGACGGATCCGCTATCGAAGAGCCGTCCATCAGACGTTGCTCCCGCTCCATTTCAGCTTGTCCCGCAGCACGCCGCTGAAAGTGCGTCCCGGCAGGGTGGCCAGACGCAATTTTTCCGCGGCGCGGGAGATGCGCAGCACGTCACCCGGACCGAAGTCACGGATTTCCTGTCCATCCACATTGACCGTGACCCCGGGCCCGCCCCCGACCAAACGCAATTCGAGCCGGGCGTGGTCGGAAACCACGGTGGAACGGTTGGTCAGAACGTGCGGGCAGATCGGGGTGATGACCAAACACGCGCTGTCGGGCAGGAGCAACGGCCCACCGGCCGACATGGAATAGGCGGTCGATCCGGTCGGGGTAGCCACGATGAGGCCGTCGGCATGGTAGACGGAAAGTTCCTCGTCATCGATGTGCACCGCCACCTTGATCAGTTGCGAATGCTGACCGCGGCTGACCACGGCATCGTTCAAGCCGGTGAACGCCTCCACCGTTGCTCCCCCGCGGACCAGTTCGACCCGCAGCATGGTGCGCACGCTGAGGCGGAAGTCGCCGGCCACGATACTTTCGACCGCCTTGGGCCATTCTTTGCCGTGCACGCCGGTGAGAAAACCAAGCGAGCCGACGTTGATGCCGAAAATGGGGGGGGCTTCCCCGCGCATGCGGTGCAAGGCGCGCAGGATGGTGCCGTCGCCGCCAAGCACCACGAGCAAGTCGCACGCCGCGCCCAGCTGCTGCTCGTCCACCCCGCGGGCCCCGACCGCTTCGGCCGTCCGCGTCTCGAGCAGCACTTCGACACCGCGCTTACCGAGTGCCTCCATGAGGGAGCGGGTCAGAGTGGCCGCTTCCGGCTTGTCGGCCCTTGCCACGATGCCCGCTGTCATGGCTGCAAAAGGACAAGAAGTTCGCGGTTGCCGTCCGCCCCGGCCACCGGTGAGTCGACCACCCCTCCCCAACTCCAGCCGAGGCGGGTGGCGAAATCGCGGATTTTGTCGACGGCCCGCTGGCGCGCGCCGTCATCACGGACCACGCCGCCGCGGCCGACTTCGGCCCGGGATAATTCGAACTGCGGCTTGATCAAGGCAACGATCATTCCGCCGTCAGTAAGAAGCCCCGCCATCGGCGGCAAGACCAAAGTCAACGAAATGAAACTCACATCGGCCACGGCAAGCTGCACTTTCTCCGGTAAATCGCCCGCCTGGAGATGCCGAGCATTGCAGTGTTCCATGACCACGACACGGGGGTCGCTGCGGATCTTCCAGTCGAGTTGCCCGTGACCGACGTCCAGCGCGTAGACTTTCGCCGCCCCATGCTGGAGGAGGCAATCGGTGAAACCGCCGGTCGATGCCCCCACGTCGAGACAGGTCAATCCGGCCGGATCGAGAGCGAAATGGGCCAGCGCCCCCTCGAGTTTCAGCCCTCCCCGTCCGACGTAACGCTCCGCCGCCCGAACCTCGAGTGGCGTGTCATCCGGCAGGGTCTGCGAAGCTTTGTCCAAGCGGGTGCCACCGGAAAAGATGCCTCCGGCCATGATGAGGCGTTGCGCTTTCTCCCGCGAGGGGCAAAGGCCCCGGCGCACGAGCAGGACATCCAGACGTTCTTTGGCCATGGCGCGGGGCGCCTAGCCGGCGGGGAGTCCGGCCTCCTGCAGGCGGCGTTCGAGTTGCCTGATGTGCGCCTCGGCCACGTCGAGTTGCCGGTGCCTTTCCATGAGAAGCAGCTCCAGTTCACGGATGCGTTGCTGCAAATTTTGCCGGATGCTACGGCGTCCGGGCTCGTGCAGCAGGGCGGCCACGGGGACCGGCGGCTGGCCGTGGAAAAACCCCGCATCACGCAAGGCCGTTTCGGCGCCCGTGCAACAGTTGATCACGATGCTTTCGGCCGTGATCTCGCCGCCGCGGAGGAATTCCAGCACAGCCTCCTCCGTGGTGGGACCGTAGTATGAGTCCTCGCCCAACTGAATGAGGTAATCCATGTGGAGTTCCGGAACCATGGGAGCTTTGATCCAATGGGCGCGGTCATCGCTCACCTGATCGAGGGGCGAAACCTGCGCGGCGCGCGACCACTCCTTGAGCTTGGCGAATTCGACCGGACCGAAGACCTCGCCGTCCTCGTGCTTTTTCAAAAACCATTTCGCGGAGTGCTCCATCGCGTCAAATGCATTCTCGGACCGCCGGCGCATCATGGCCAGCAAATCCCACGCGCCGCTTGCCTCCCGGCCCCGGCTGCGGCATGTTGTCGGTTCGATGTTCAGGCTGACGCGCCAAGAACGCAGGCTCGTCGCTTTCATCCTCGCGGCCTTTCTTACCGGGCTTGGGATCAAGCACTGGCGGGAAACGCGGGAGACGGAAGCGGCGGTCGCGGAATTGGCGCCCGCTCCTTGATCCATGCAAAAACCCGCTTTTCACGAAACCCTCGACCAATTGGTGGCCAACGATCCGCGCTACACCCGGGAGGCTTACGGCTTCCTGCGTGAGGCCCTCGAGTTCACTCAAAAGAGACGCCGTAAGTCCCGCGCCGAATCGACCCATGTCTCAGCCAACGAACTCCTTGAGGGATTCCGCGAATATTCGCTCCAGCAATTCGGCCCGATGGGCCTGACCGTTCTCGAATATTGGGGCGTCCGCTCCACCGGCGATGTCGGTCGCATGGTCTTCAATCTTATCGAAGCCGGCGTCTTCGGCCGCGCCGAGGATGACCGCATCGAGGATTTCGAGAACGGGTTCAGCTTCGAGGAAGCTTTTGTCGAGCCGTTCCGTCCGGTTGAAAAGAAAACAGGCCGCGGCGCCCCGCGCACCCGCAAAGTCGCGCAGGAGGCCAACTAACACGGCCGGCCGCCGCGCCGCGCGCCCATGCCCGAATTCCTGCCAGCACCCGATCCGGCCGCTTCGGCGCTGGCCCGCGGTCATACCATCACCCGCGTACTCCCCAATGGCTTCACCGTGCTGGTCGAGCCAGACCACTCCGCGCCGGTGGCCAGCGTGCAGGTCTGGGTGCAGAGCGGCAGCATTCATGAAGGCCAGTGGCTCGGCGGCGGATTGTCCCATTTGCTCGAGCACATGATTTTCAAGGGCACGGAAAAGCGCGGGCCCAACGAAATCGCCCGCGCCGTGCAGGAGGCCGGGGGCTACGTCAATGCCTACACCTCCTTCGACCGCACGGTCTATTGGATCGATGTGCCGGCCGACGGCACGGCCACCGCGATCGAACTTCTGGCCGACGCCACGCTCAACTCCATCTTGCCGGACGGCGAATTCGCCAAGGAGCAGGAGGTGATCCGCCGCGAGTTCGCCATGGGCTTCGACGATCCCAACCGCATGAGCACCGAACTCATGCTCTCAACCGCCTTCAGCACCAGCCCTTACCGGCACCCGATCATCGGTCACCTCGAAGTCTTCAACCGCCTGACCCGCGACGACCTCGTTGCCTACTACCGCGCCCGCTACACCCCGGAGAACATGTTCCTCGTTGTGACCGGCGACGTCGACCCGGGACAAATGTTTGCCGAGGCGGAAAAATGGTTCGGTCGTGCGCCGCGCCGGGTCCAACCCCCGCTTTTCATCCCGCACGAACCGCCGCAACTCGGACGCCGCGAGGCGCACGAGGAATTCGGGACCGAGCTGACGCGTTGCTCTCTCGTCTGGCATATCCCGCCGGTCACCCACCCCGACACCGCCCCGCTCGATGTGCTGGCCACCGTTCTGGGCGGCGGCCGCAGTACGCCCCTGCACCTCGAATTGCGCGAGAAACGCAACCTCGTCCATCACATTTCCGCCTACTCCTACATGGCGGGAGAAATGGGGCTTTTCGGCATCGACTTCCTTTGCCAGCCGGAAAAACGCGCCGAGGCAGAAAGCGCGGTGCTCGACATCGTCGATCGTTACCGAAGACAGGCAGCATCGGGCAGCGAGGTGACCAAGGCCCGGAAAAGCATCCTGGCCGACCAAATCAGCAATCTCTCCACCGCCCGGGGCCGCGCTTCGGACATTGGGGGGAGCTGGCTGCTGGCCCGCAACCCGGATCTCGGGTCCGAGTATCTCGGGCATGTCGGACGCGTCGAGGCCACCGACCTGCAACGGGTGGCCTGCCAATACCTGGCAGAATCCAAAGCCACCATCACCTCGCTCAATCCCAAAGGCTCCCTCGACCGCACGGTCAAGACGGCCGCGGCCCCGGGCGCGCGACGGATCGAGCGCTTCACCCTGCCCAACGGACTGCGTGTCCTGGTCTGCGAGGACCGTAAACTCCCGCTGGTCAACCTCGTCTCCGTCTTCCGTGGAGGCCTCCTTGCCGAAACCGCCGGGACCAATGGGGTCACCGCCCTCGCCACCCGCACCCTGATCAAAGGCACGGCCCGCCGGGACGGCGAACAACTCAACGACGAAATCGAAGCCGTGGGCGGACAAATCCGCGCCGACTCCGGGAACAACAGCTTCAGCGTGTCGGTCGAGGTGATGAAACCGGACCTGCGGCTGGGCATGGACATTTTGTCCGACGTGCTGGTCCACGCAACTTTCCCCGAGGAAGAAGTCACCCGCGAGAAAGAAGACCAGATTGCCGCGATCACCGCCGAGGACGAGCAGATCACCACAATCGCGCGCCATGCCATGCGCCGGGCCATATTCGGGGACCATCCCTACGGGCTGCGCTCCAACGGCACCGCGGAATCGGTCGCGGCCCTGACCCGCGATACGTTGCTCGACTTCCGCGACACCTGCGTCACTGCGAAAAATGGGGTGCTCGCCATTTTCGGCGATGTTTCCCTGGAGGAAGTGCGCGCCTTGACCTTCGAAATGTTCGGTCCGCTCCCCACCGGGGAATTGCTCATGACCGACCCGCCGGCCCCCGCTGCCCTGACCGCCGCCATTGAAGTGGTGGCCCATGAACCCAAGCAACAAGCCGTGCTCATGGCCGGGTTCCGCGGGGCGGACGCCCTCAGCCCCGACCGCGTGGCCCTCGAATTGATCGATACGGCAAGCAGCGACATGTCCTCGCGTTTCTTCCACCGCATCCGCGAAGAACTCGGGTTGGCTTATTTTGTCGGCGCCGCACAGATGATGGGCTTTGCCCCGGGCATCTTCACCTTCTACCTCGGCACCGATCCGGCCAAAGTCGACCTCGTGCGGGAAAATTTCGACCAGGAAATCGCCTCGCTGGCCGAAGACGGCCTGACCGAAGCCGAGTTGCACCGGGCCAAGAAAAAGCTCATCGGGGGCGAAGCCATCCGCAATCAGTCCCTCGAGGCTTTCGCTCACATCGTGGCGGTGGACGAACTGTACGGGCTCGGAGCCGACCACCACGCGCAGCGCATGACGGAGATTGACGCAGTCACCCTCGGGCAGGTGCGTGACGTGGCGCGGAAGTATTTCCGCGAACCGTTCCGTGCCACGGTTTTGGTCACCCCCCAAGCTGCCGCCACGGCGTAGGCTCAGCACTGTGGTCTTTGGCCGGCCGTGGCAATTGCATTCGGCCCCGGCCGGGGGTAAAAACCAATCATGGCTGAAGTCCAAAATACCCAACAATCCGGCGAGATGACCCGCCGCTTCATCGAATTCGTGCTCATGCAGGCGCAGCAGATTGCGCTCATGCTCGGGCAAATTCCCGGCCCCGACGGCAAGCCGATGGATCCGAACCTTCCCGTGGCCCGGATCTTCATCGACCAACTCGAAATGATCCGCGAAAAAACGCGGGGGAATCTGAGCAAGGAAGAGGAAGACATCCTGACCAAGGTGCTGGCCGATTTGCAACTGGCGTTCGTCGAGGCCGGCCACCAGGCGCCAGCCGCCGCACCGGCGGTCACCGCAGCGGAGGAAAAGTCCGGGGCACCCGACTCTGAAACCCCGCCGGACGAGGACGACGGAAAAAAGAAGTTCAGCAAAAGCTACGGTTGATCGCCGCCGCCCGGCGCCGCACTATCCAACCCATGGAAATCACCGAGTCAGTTTTGCAGGGAACCCCTTTGCTCGCTCTCCATGGGCGCCTTGACGGCCTGGCCGCTCCGGCAGTCGAAGAAAAAGTCACCGCTCTTCTCGCCTCCGGCGCGACCCGCTTGGTTTTCGACTGTTCCGGCGTCGAGTACGCGAGCAGTGCAGGTCTGCGCGTCTTCCTCTCGGCAGCGAAGAAACTGAAGACCGCCGGGGGTCGTTGCGGCTTTGCCGCGCTGAATCCGCCGCTGCGCGAAATTTTCAACATCTCCGGTTTTCTCGACGTGCTCGAGATCCATGACACCGTGGAGTCGGCCATCCTCTGAAGCCGTGACCCAGCTGACTTTCACCGAAGAAATCGTTCTTCTGGCCCTCGACGACAAAAGCGGGGCGCAACTGCACCTGCCGGTCACCGCCCTGGGCTACGGGCTGGCCGGTGCCGTGCTGGCCGATCTTGCGGTGGCCGGAAAAATCGATACCGACCCCGAGCGTGTCACCGTTTTGGATCCATCCCCCACCGGCGACCCGCTGCTCGACCCCTGGCTCGCCTTGATCAGCGCGGAAACCAACGCCCGTTCCGTGGCCTACTGGCTTTCCGTGCTCTCGGACCGGCGGACGGAAATCGAGCAACCCGCGCTGGATCGTCTCATGACCCGAGGCATCCTGCGCCGGGAGGACAAAAAGATCCTCTGGGTCATCGGTCTCCGGCGCTACCCCACGGTGGACGGGCAAGAGCGTACCGAGGTGCGCACGCGACTCGGGCGACTCATCCTCGGGGAGGACCTGCCCGACCCGCGCGATGCCATCCTCATCAGCTTGTTGAGAGGCTGCCGCCTGACCGACCACATTTTCGAAGGCCCGGAATTCGCAGCGCGTGAACAACGCCTGGTCACGCTGGCCAAAATGGATTTGGTCGGCCGCGAAGTGGCAACGGCCACGACCGAGGCGATCGTTGCGCTGACCGCCGCAATGAATGCGTCAGTGCCTCACATGTAGAGACCGCCGAGCGGTGCACCTTATACCCAGGTCCCATCGCATCGTGACTTTGTCCTTCCGCCCCGGGCTAAGGTCGGACCTCCGGGCCGACCGCGAACCTTCTCTGGGATTCGATCCGGTCGGTCCCACCGGAATGCAGTGAAGGTGGCCCTAGGCAAAGGCTCAGCCCTCCCACTCGATCCGTAGGCGAAAAGCATAAGGACGTTGGTATGAGTGCACGCCCCGGCGGCGCCCCCCTACCAAAAAAAACCGGCGGCTTCTTGCGAAGCCACCGGTTTGGTGAAGGATAACCGGGAGGTTATTTGAGATGCTTGGAGACGTGCTTGGTCATCTCGAACATGCTGACGATTTTTTTGCCTCCGAAGATGGACTTCAGATTCTCGTCGGCGTGGATCATCGTCTTTTTGACTTTGTCCTGCAGCTTGTTCTTCTTGATGTAGTCCCAAAGCCTTTTCGTCATCTGTCCGCGGGGAGCGGGCTTGGCGCCAACAACAGCGGCGAGAGCGGCGGAAGGCGTCACCGGCTTCATGAGCGCGGGATTCGCTTTCCGTTTTTTCTTCACCACTTTTTTCTTGGCGGCTTTTTTGACGGTTTTCTTGGCTGGTTTACGTTTGGTTGCTTTTTTCTTAGGCATAACAAGTTCATTAGTTGACAGGTTTTCCCCTAGGGAGCAACCACAATTTGTGGGGTCAAAGCTGACCTGCCACCACTACCCGTAGGGGTCCCCGAAGGCCGGGGTCAGAGGCCTCGGTTGTCGATGATCTCGCCCAGCTCGACTTCGACCCGGTAGAAGCGGCCCGCCGTCGAGCCGAGCCCGGTCTCGGTGATCACCTTGATCGTGCCGTCGCCGTCCACGGGATTGACCTCGTCCTGGGCGATACTGGCGACCTCGACCCAATCGCCGGAGGCCAGGCTGTTGCGAGCCATCAGGGTGTAGCGGCGACCGGCCACCGTGGGGAACTGGACACGGAACCCGTCTCCCTCACGCGCCATGGCCACCGGGATGCGCCCGCTGGCGGGGTCATTCGGATCCGAGCCGAAAATGTATTCCTGCAAGTTGGTCAGACCGTCGCCGTCGCGGTCGGCCGAAGCCACGCGTTCATCGGCGGGGATATCGTTTCCACTCCACCACGTATCGGGAATGCCATCGGTCACGGACGGCGCGTCGCTGCCGTCGTCGAAACCGAGGGTGACAAGATGCGGACCGGCACCGGTCAGCTCGACTTCGACTTGGTGAGTCTGGGCTTGGTTGCGGCGCTGCACGGTGGTGGTGGCGGTGGTGTCGGTGGCGGCCGCGTTGATTTGCGGACCTTCGACCCAGGCGCGGACCACTTCACTGCCGCTGGCATTGGCCACGCTGACGCGGGTGCCCTCGACCACTTCGGTCGTCAGGCCTTCCTGTCCGCGGAGCAGGAGGTCGAGCAGGTTCGGCGAGAGGCCGAAGCGCACGCGGAGTTTGTCCGGACCGCTCAGCGTGTAGCGGGCGGCAAGCCGGCCGTTGGCGGCATCGGGCAGGGTGATCGTTTTGCTCACGCCGCCGGAGGTGAAGGTCCAACCTTTGCTGCCGTCGGAGACTGCGGCGACATTGTAGTCGGCGTTCACGCCGGTGCTGCTGGAGACGGAACCCGAGATTGCCGACCAGTCCTTGAACCCGCTGGTGCGGAAAGCCGTTTCATTGCTGGCCCCTTCGTCCTCGGTGTCGGTGTTGCCGTAGGAGGCGAAGTTGCCCGCGACCTGCCAGACCTTGCCGTCGGTCGGGTCGCGCATCCAGGCGGCCGTCATGCGTCCGCCCCTCGCCTCGAAGACGGCGAAGACACGGCTGTTGAAGAGGAGGTATTCGGACTGGCCGTCGAGATCGACATCCTCCTCCACCGCCTCGTGGGTCGCGGCACCGGCCGAGGCGGTCCATTGCTGGACGCGGCCGAAGACATGGGCGAAGCGGGTCTGGCCCTGGGAGTTTCTGGCGAAGTCGGCCATGGTCTGATCGGAAAGCGAAGCGGGGTTGATGTAGTCGCCGGTGCTGTATTTGCTCAGGTCGGAGACTTGGTCGGCATCCGGCAGATAGAAAGCGGTCTGGAACATGGCCCCGCCGACCACGGCGCGGGCCACGTCCTGCAGGTTGGCCGCGGTGGCGGTCTTGGCCGAATTCCAAGCGGCATCGGCATGGCCGTCGACCCCGACCTGGCCAAAAGCGCTTCCGGCCGTGAAAGTCCGCGTCTTCAACTTGTTGAACCAATTGTCCTAATTTTCGTTCGTCGCCCAATCGACCCAGTCTTTGGCGGTGAGGCGCAGGCTTCTGCCGGCGCCATGGTTGACCGTGCCCCAGGTGCCGGTGAGCTGGCCGTTGTCCTGCCGCGGGTATTGGACCTGGCCGTCGGCGATCTGCCCGGCGGTGACCAGACGGATCCACGGCCGGCTGGCCAGCCAGCTCACATTGGCATCGTA